>NZ_JBEOVY010000037.1:0-33179 GCF_040295745.1 Saccharopolyspora sp. NPDC002686 | reverse complement strand
ACCTCGACGCGACCGATGGTCTTCATCCGCTTCTTGCCCTCCTTCTGCTTCTCCAGCAGCTTGCGCTTCCGGCTGATGTCACCGCCGTAGCACTTGGCGAGGACGTCCTTGCGGATCGCGCGGATCGTTTCGCGGGCGATGATCCGGGAGCCGATCGCCGCCTGGATCGGCACCTCGAACTGCTGGCGCGGGATCAGCTCGCGCAGCTTCGTGGCCATCTTCGTGCCGTAGCCGTAGGCGCCGTCGCGGTGCACGATCGCGCTGAAGGCGTCCACCGGCTCGCCCTGCAGCAGGATGTCGACCTTGACCAGGTTCGACGACTGCATGCCCGATTCCTCGTAGTCCATCGAGGCGTAGCCGCGGGTGCGGGACTTGAGCTGGTCGAAGAAGTCGAACACGATCTCCGCCAGCGGCAGCGTGTAGCGCAGCTCGACGCGGGTCTCCGACAGGTAGTCCATGCCGGACAGCGCACCGCGGCGGCTCTGGCACAGCTCCATGATCGTGCCCACGAACTCCGACGGGGCGATGATGGTGCACTTCGCGACCGGCTCGAAGACGTCCTTGATCTTGCCCTCCGGCCAGTCGGAGGGGTTGGTGACGGTCAGCTCGGTGCCGTCCTCCATCTCCACCTCGTAGACGACGTTCGGCGCGGTGGAGATCAGGCTCAGGTTGAACTCGCGCTCCAGCCGGTCGCGGGTGATCTCCAGGTGCAGCAGCCCCAGGAACCCGCAGCGGAAGCCGAAGCCCAGCGCGCCGGAGGTCTCCGGCTCGTAGGTCAGCGCGGCGTCGTTGAGCTGCAGCTTGTCCAGCGCCTCGCGCAGCAGCGGGTAGTCGGTGCCGTCCATCGGGTAGAGCCCGGAATACACCATCGGCTTGGGCTCGCGGTAGCCGCTCAGCGGCTTCTCGGCGCCCTTGCGCTCGGCGGTGATCGTGTCACCGACCTTGGACTGCCGGACGTCCTTCACACCGGTGATCAGGTAGCCGACCTCACCGACGCCGAGACCTGCGGAGGGCTTGGGCTCCGGCGAGATGATGCCGACTTCCAGCAGCTCGTGGGTGGCGCCGGTGGACATCATCCGGATCCGCTGCCGCGGGGTGATCTTGCCGTCCACCACCCGGATGTAGGTGACCACGCCGCGGTAGGTGTCGTAGACCGAGTCGAAGATCATCGCGCGCGGCGGGGCGTCGGCATCGCCCTGCGGCTGCGGGATCTGCTGCACGACCGCGTCCAGCACCGCCTCGACGCCCTCGCCGGTCTTGGCCGACACGCGCAGCACGTCCTCCGGCTCGCAGCCGATGATGTGCGCCAGCTCCGCGGCGTACTTGTCGGGCTCAGCGGCCGGCAGGTCGATCTTGTTGAGCACCGGGATGATCTGCAGCTCGTGCTCCATCGCCAGGTACAGGTTGGCGAGGGTCTGCGCCTCGATGCCCTGCGCGGCGTCGACCAGCAGGATCGCGCCTTCGCACGCGGCCAGCGACCGGCTGACCTCGTACGTGAAGTCGACGTGACCGGGGGTGTCGATCATGTGCAGCACGTGGTCGACGCCGTCGGTGTTCCACGGCAGGCGCACGTTCTGCGCCTTGATCGTGATGCCGCGCTCCCGCTCGATGTCCATCCGGTCGAGGTACTGGGCCCGGTACGCGCGTTCTCCCAGCACGCCGGTCAGCTGCAGCATGCGGTCGGCCAGCGTCGACTTGCCGTGGTCGATGTGCGCGATGATGCAGAAGTTCCGGATCCGCTCCGGGGGCGTGAACGTGGTGTCGGCGTAACTGCTCACTCAGTGTTCCTCGCGGATGTCGACTGGTGCGGGATTCACCCCATCGTCCCATGACACGCCAAGTGCTCGATGCCCAACTCCGGGTCATCCCCGGCACGACCACCGCCGGCACGGCGTTGAGCTGCCCGGATGCGCGGTTTCGCCCGGTTCGCCCCAGATCGTGCTTTCGGTCACCGGCTGCTTCGCCGGTGCCGGGCCCGCGCCGCCCGATGGCTACCGTTGACGCCCGGCAACACCGCCGGACATCAACTTTGGAGGACCGTCAGATGTCGTTGGGCTTGACCCTGCCCAAGGCCGAGCTGCACCTGCACATCGAGGGCACCATGGAGCCGGAGCTGGTGTTCAGCCTGGCCCGGCGCAACGGCGTGGCGCTGCCCTTCGAGACCGTGGACGACCTGCGCCGCCGGTACGTCTTCGACGACCTGCAGTCCTTCCTCGACCTCTACTACTTGGCGATGGCGGTGCTGCGCACGGCGCAGGACTTCACCGACCTCACCGACGCCTACCTGGCGAAGGCCCGCGAGCAGGGCGTGCGCCACGCGGAGATCTTCTTCGACCCGCAGGCCCACGTCTCGCGCGGCGTGCCGCTGTCGGAGGTGGTGTCCGGGCTGACCGAGTCGCTGCGCAACAGCAAGGAGCGCTTCGGCATCTCCACCCGGCTCATCGCGTGCTTCCTGCGCGACAAGGGACCGCAGGAGGCGCTGGAGACCTGGGAGACGCTGCAGCCGCACCTCGAGCAGATCGACGGCATCGGCCTGGACTCCGCCGAGGTCGGCCACCCGCCGCAGCTGTTCGAGCCGGTGTTCACCCGCGCCCGCGACGCCGGCCTGCACGTGGTCGCGCACGCCGGCGAGGAAGGGCCGGCGGACTACGTCTGGCAGGCCATCGACGTGCTCGGCGTGGAGCGCGTGGACCACGGCATCCGGTCGGTGGAGGACGGCGCGCTGCTCAAGCGCCTGGCCGACGACCGCACGCCGCTGACGGTGTGCCCGCTGTCGAACGTCCGCCTGCGCTGCGTGCCGGAGCTGTCCCAGCACCCGCTGCCGCGACTGCTCGACGCCGGGGTGCTGGTGACGATCAACTCCGACGACCCGTCCTACTTCGGCGGCTACGTCGGCGAGAACTTCGTCGCACTGCAGGAAGCCCTCGACCTCGACGACTCGGTGCTGCGCCAGTTCGCCGCCGACTCGTTCCGCGCGTCCTTCCTCCCCGAGGAGGAGCGCGCCGCGCTGATCGCCGAGATCAAGTGAAGAAGGCGCCCGTCTCCGTCTCCCGGAGGCGGGCGCCTTCAGAGGTTTCGCACGTCCACGCGCAGCGGGTGGTCCGACGGGATTTCCACCAGCACGATCCGCATGCCGTCCGGGTCGGCGATCCACGCCTCGTCCAAGCCCCAGGGCTGCCGCGCGGGCTCGGCCAGCACGGTGACGCCGTGCTCGCGCAGCTGCTCGAACTCGGCGCGGACATCGCGCACCTGGATCCAGAGCACCTGGTCCGGGCTCGGTCCCGGCCCACCGCTGCCGGACACCTCCAGCAGCCCCTGGCCGAGGAAGAACACCGTGCCACCGGGGAACTCCCGAGCGATCGCCAACCCGAGCACGTCCCGGTAGAACCGCACGGCCCGATCCCAGTCCCGAGGCCGGAGGATCAACCGGCTGGCCAAGACATCCATGCCCCGTTTCTACCGGCCGGGACGAAGCCCTGCCGATTCAGCTCGCCCGACGATCGCGAAGCGCCGGATCTGATGTCTTCGCGCTACTGGAGGATCTGCACTCCAGAGCCGCCCGCAACGCGGTGTTCCGCGCGGGTGTGACCGCCAGGGACCGCCGGCTGTGCGGATCCGGTGTGCGCGGGGGGTGCTGCTGGGCTGAGCGGTTAGGCGATGCCGAGGAGGACTACCCCGGTGAGGACTACGACGGCGCCTGCCATGCGGCGGCCTGGTTGGGCTTCGCCCAGGAGGCGCCAGGCCAGCAGGCCTGCGATGACGATGCTCAGCTCCCTGGCGGGGGCGACCAGGCTGACCGGGGCGAGCTGCATCGCGAACAGGACCAGGATGTAGGCCAGCGGCGAGAGCAGTGCCACCGCGAGCACCGAGGCCCGGTGCTCGCGCCAGATCTCGGCGACCTGGGAGCGGCGGCGGGCGGCGTACGGGGAGAGCAGGATCGAGCGGGCGAAATTGTTCGCCCAGTCGTACAGCAGCGGGGACAGCGCCAGGCCCGTCACCGCGTAGGCGTCCCACACCGTGTAGACCGCGATCAGCGAACCGGTCAGGACGCCGAATCCGACCCCGGCCAGGCTCGCGCCGGAGCGCGGTAAGCCGTCGGACAGACCGATCACGACCACCCCGGCGATGACCAGCAACCCACCAGCCGCGCCGAGCCAGCCGGGGCGTTCACCCAGCACCAGGATCGCGATCACCATCGCCAGCATCGGTCCGGTCCCCCTGGCCAGGGGGTACACCACCGACATGTCACCGACCGCGTAACCGCGCTGCAGCAGCAGGAAGTAGGCCAGGTGCACCACGGCGCTGACCAGCACGCCCAGCACCAAGTTGCCCCACGGCGGCGCGCCGCTCCAGATCAGCACACCGGCGGCGACCGGCAAGTACAGGACGGTCGAGCAGGCCGCGGTCAGCCACACGAACCCGGCGCCTGCCGATCCCGCGCGCTTGGCGAAGAAGTTCCAGCCCGCGTGCGCGAACGCAGCGGCGACTACGAGCAGGACGGCGAACAGACCCACGGAACCCTCTCCGTGCCGCGCGGGCGCGCAGCATCCGGGTTCCTCCAGGCTTTTGTCCCGTCAGATGTGCGATCGCTCCCGTTCCGCGATCGTCGGTGCCGCTCGGACCTGACCTCCACGCCCCTGGTTGTGGTGTCGCGGCGGAGCGGGAGCGGAACCCTAGGCACAACCAGCGGTCATGCTACGCCGCGCAGGAGCTGGGGTTGAACGATGTTGTGGCGTGCGGCACGCCTGTTCGCGCGAGTGGCTCTTGCGAACACCCGCGGGTCTCAAACCCCGGCGGCCAGCTTCCAGCCGAGGCTGATCACCAGGCCGACGACCACCGTGAGGAAGACCCGGCGCACGAAACCGGATCCGCGCCGGGCGGCCAGCACCGCGCCGAGGACGCTGCCCGCGACGTTGCTCAGCGCCATCAGGATTCCCAGCCCCCACAGCACCTTGCCCGCAGGGATGAAGAAGATCAGGGCGCCGACGTTGGTCGCGACGTTGACGACCTTCGCGGTGGCCGAAGCCGTGAGGAACGCGAAACCGACCAGTCCGACCAGCAGGAACACCAGGAACGATCCGGTGCCCGGACCGGCGATGCCGTCCCAGAAACCGATCACCGCGCCGCCCGCGAGCATCACCAGCAGCTGCACGCGGCGCTCGAAGCGCGGCGCGTCCACCGAACCGAGATCGGGCTTGCGCCAGGTGTAGAGGCCCACCGCGACCAGGGCGGCGAGCACGATGATGTTGAGGACGTGCGAGGGCAGCGCGTTGGCCAGCATCGCGCCGCCCAGCGAGCCCAGCAGTGCCACCAGCGCCATCGACAGCGCGGCGCGCCAGTCGATCGGGGTGCGCTTGGCGTAGGTGCGGGCAGCCGCGGTGGTGCCGGCGATCGCCGCGACCTTGTTGGTGGCCAGCGAGTAGATCACCTCGCCACCGGGCATGAGCAGCAGCATCGCGGGCAGCTGGATCAGGCCGCCACCGCCGACGATCGCGTCGACCGCTCCGGCGAGGAACGCGGCTGCGCAGAGGAAGAGCAGACCGGCGAGCGAGAGATCGGCGAAACCAGGCCAATTCAGGGCATCCAGCACGAGGATCGACCTTATGGTCTGGTGAGGCGAGTTCCGAGGCTATGTGATCGCTCTCGCCCCGGCCGACATCTGCCCAGGTCGCGGCTGTTAACATGGTCGACCGTGCCGTGCGGCGTTCCGCCGTGGAGGAAACCTGCCCCCGGGCAGGGCCGATGAAGCGCGGCACGATCGATTCGACAGACGAGAAAGAGGCGAACAGTGGCCAACATCAAGTCCCAGATGAAGCGGATCAAGACCAACGAGAAGAACCGGCAGCGCAACAAGGCCGTGAAGTCCTCGCTGAAGACCGCGATCCGCAAGTTCCGCGAGGCCGCTGCCGCCGGCGACAAGGACAAGGCCATCGAGCTGCAGCGTGCCGCCAGCCGCGAGCTGGACAAGGCCACCAGCAAGGGCGTCCTGCACCGCAACCAGGCTGCGAACAAGAAGTCCGCCCTGGCGAAGCGCGTCAACGAGCTCTGACCTTCGGTTCGGCTGAGGCCCCTTTCCACGCGGGAAGGGGCCTTTTGCTTTCCTGCAGCCGGTTTTCACCACGGTTCGGGTAGCTTCAGCGCCCGGTCGGACCGCAGGTACTCCTGCGTCAGCTCACGCGCGCTGGTTTCGGAGTTCGACGAGGCGCAGGACTGTCCGTTCCAGGGCGTAGGTGGGGTCTGCGGCCATGCCCTTGACCCCGGCGTTGACCTCGGCGACCGCTTGGAGAGCGGCGGCGAGGCTCTTGGGGTTCCAGCCCCTGGACTGGGCCTGCGCCTTCTTGACCTTCCAGGCGGGCATGCCGAGTTCGCCGGCCAGGCGGAACGGGTCGTTCCGGCCGCCGGCTGCGGCGACGCGGCCGATGGTGCGGACCGAGTCCGCCAGCGCGTCGGCGATCAGCACGTGCGGAACACCGAGCTGCACCGCCCAGCGCAGGGCCTCCAGCGCTGCTGCCCGGTCCCCCGTCACGGCCTTCTCCGCGACCGCGAAGCCGGTGACCTCGGCACGGCCCCGGTGGTAGCGGCGCACCGCGGTTTCGTCGACCTTCCCGCCGGTGTCGGCGACCAGCTGGGTCGCCGCCGCGGAGAGCTCTCGCAGGTCCGAGCCCACGGTTTCGATCAGCGCCGACACCGCGGCCGCATCGGCCTTTCCACCAGCGCGGCGGATCTCGTCGCGGACGAACGCCTCCCGCTCCGCCGGCTTGGTGATCTTGTTGCACTCGGTGACGCGCGCGCCCAGCTTCTTCAGCGCGTTGGGCAGTTCCTTGGCGTACTTGGACCGCCCACCACCGGTGTGCACGATCACCATCGTCACACCGTCTACGGGCTGTTTGGCGTGGGCGAGCAGGGCTTCGGCGATCTCCTTGCCCGCGTCCTGCGCGGACTCCACCGCCAGCACCCGTCCCTCCGCGAACAGCGACGGGCTGAGCATTTCGGCCAGCTCCGGGACGGTGAGCTCGCTCACCTTCACCCGGCGCAGCTCGGCCTCCGGATCCGCCGCTCGAGCCGCCCCGACCGCGGCCCACAGTGCGCGTTCCACCAGCAGTTCTTCGTCGCCGAGAATCAGGTGCAGCGGATCGTTGACCACGGCCGGTGAGCTCATGCCCGCATCGTCCCACGCACCCGCGACGATCCCGCCATCTGGATCGGCCTGGCCAGATCCGCGTGGGATCCATTAGCGTGGCCGCCACAACCGAATAGCTCATCCAGAGGGGCAGAGGGAACGGCCCTGTGAAGCCCCGGCAACCGTTCGTCCGGCGAATCGTGTCTTCTTCCGCGAGGTCACCGGCGAAAGCGGTGCCAATTCCGACCCGTCCGCGGGATAGATGAGGAGAGGACCTCGCGATGACTGCTGCCGTCCGCGCCCAGAACGGGACCAAGAACTTCGACCTGGGCAACGCCGTCGAACTGGTGTCCAAGGAAGAAGGACATCGGCAGCCGCTGGCCCCCGAGTTCGTTTCGCTCGAAGATTTCTCCCCCCTGGAAGTCGCCTACGACTTCCCGCGACTGCGCCGCGAGGACATCGAAGCCGGCCCCCGGTCGATCTGGCGGTACAAGCAGCTGCTGCCGGTGCCCTCCAACGTCGAGGAGCACCCGAACACCGACCCCGGCTGTACCCGCCTGATCCGGGCCGACAACCTCGCGAAGGCGTTGGGCGTCAAGCGGATCTGGATCAAGGACGACACCGGCAACCCCACCCACTCGTTCAAGGACCGCGTGGTCGCGGTCGCGCTGGCCGCCGCCCGCGAGTTCGGCTTCAAGGTGCTGGCCTGCCCGTCGACCGGCAACCTGGCCAACGCGGTGGCCGCAGCAGCCGCCCGCGCCGGCTGGGACTCGGTCGTGCTGGTGCCCAAGACCCTCGAGCGCGCCAAGATCCTGATGAGCGCGGTCTACGACGGCTCGCTGCTCGCCGTCGACGGCAACTACGACGACGTCAACCGCCTGGCCACCGAGCTGGCCGGTGAGCACGAGGACTGGGCGTTCGTCAACGTCAACGTCCGGCCCTACTACTCGGAGGGCTCCAAGACGCTGGCCTTCGAGGTCGCCGAGCAGCTCGGTTGGCGCATCCCCGAGCAGATCGTGGTGCCGATCGCCTCCGGCTCGCAGCTGACCAAGGTCTACAAGGGCTTCAACGAGCTCGGCGAGACCGGCCTGGTGGAGCCGAGCCCGGTGCGGATCTTCGGCGCGCAGGCCTCCGGCTGCTCCCCGGTGTCCTCCGCGTACAAGAACGGGCTGGACGTGGTGCAGCCGGTGCGCCCGGACACCATCGCCCGCTCGCTGGCCATCGGCGCGCCCGCCGACGGCCCGTACGTGCTGGACATCGTCCGCAAGACCAACGGCGCCATCGAGGACGTCACCGACGACGAGGTGCGCGCGGGCATCCGCCTGCTGGCCCGCACCGAGGGCATCTTCGCCGAGACCGCCGGTGGGGTCACCGTGGCCACCGCGAAGAAGCTGATCGAGAACGGCAAGATCGACCCGGACGCCGAGACGGTCCTGCTGATCACGGGTGACGGCCTGAAGACCCTGGACGCGGTCCAGGACGAGATCGGCCCGAAGGCCACCGTCGCGCCGACCACCGAGGCCGTCAACCAGGCTCTGGGGCTCTAACCCTCGTCCCGGAAAGTGCGCGGTGCCGCTGGGATTCCGGCGGCACCGCGTTCTCGCCCGTCCACAGAGGACTGGAGTTCAGCGGTCGACCGCGCGCAGCGGATCTCCTCGTGACACGTGTCGTGGACCTCGTGGGCCCGGCAGGATCGCGATGTCTCCTTCCTGGTCGGTGCGCAGAACTCTCGTGCCTGCGCGGGTGAGCGTGTCCACCACGAACGGGCTCGGGTGCCCGTAGCTGTTGCCGTCGCCGACGCTGATCAGCGCTGTCCCCGGTCGTACCGCGTGCAGGAAACCCGGTGTGGTGTAACGGGATCCGTGGTGCGGCACCTTGAGCACGTCGGCCCGCAGGTCCAGCCCGGAGGCGAGCAGTCTCCCCTGGGACGGGAGCTCGACGTCGCCGGTGAGCAGCAGCCTTCCGGCCGGTGTGGTGGCCCGCAGCACGATCGAGGAGTCGTTGGCGTCCTCCGCTGTTTGCGTCCGGGCCAGCGCCGGGTCCGGGGCCAGCACGTCGAGCACGAGACCAGGCCAGCTCGTCCGCTGCCCGGACTGCATCTGCACGACGGGAACCCGATGTGCACGGGTATCCCGTACCACCTCCTTCATCGCCCACGCCGGTTCCCGCAGCGGCCCCACTGCCACCGCGCCGACCGAGAACTTGCCCAGCAGACCGGTGAGTCCGCTGATGTGATCGGCGTGCAGGTGCGTCAGCACGGCCAGCGCGATCCGACGCACCCCCAGCCGGTCCAGGCACGCCGCCGACCGCTCGAGGTCGGGGCCGGTGTCGACCACCACCGCCTCCTCCGGCCGCCCGGTGGCGAGCACCAGCCCATCGCCCTGCCCGACGTCGCAAGCCACCATGCTCCAGCCCGGAACCGGCCAGCCGGACACAGCGCTGCGCACCGGCACCAGCACGAGCACCACGAGCAGCAGCGCCACCGATGCCAGGACGCGGAACCGCTTGCCGCGCAACAAGATCAAGCCGACGACTACCAGCCCCGCCAGCAGCAGACCACCGGCGGTGCCGGGCAACCAGTCGAACGATCCGCCGGGCACCGCTGCCGCGCGGTCCGCGACCAGCACCAGCCATTCCAGCTCCGGCGCGGCCAACCAGCAGAACAGGCCCGCCAGCCATCCGGAGAACGGCGCGACCACAGTTGCCAGCACCCCGAACACGGTCGCCGGCGCGACGACCGGACCTGCCAGCAGGTTCGCCGGCACCGCGACCAGGCTGACGGTCCCGGACAGCGCCGCGATCAGCGGAGCCGTGACTACGTGCGCCGCCAGCGGGACCGCGATCGCCTCCGCAACGCCGATCGGAACACCACGGTCCCGCAGAGCCGCGGCCCACCTCGGCGCCAGCAGGACCAGCCCGGCCGTGGCCGCGACCGACAGGGCGAACCCCGGGCTCGTGGCCAGTTCCGGCAACAGCAGCAGCAAGCCGATCACGCTCGCCGACAGCACCGGCAGCGCCGAACGCCGTCTGCCCAGGACCAGCGCCAGCAGGGTGATCGCTCCCATCGCCGCCGCTCGCAGCACGCTCGGTTCCGGACCTGCCAGCACGACGAACCCGACGAGAGCCGCACCCGCCCCCGCTGCCGACAGCACCGGTCCCGCGCCGATCAGGTGCAGGACCACGAGCACCGCGCCGCACACGATCGCCAGGTTGGCACCAGACACCGCCAGGAGGTGCGTGAGACCTGCGGTTTCGAAGTCCTGCTCCACCTCCGGCGGCAGAGCCTGGGTGTCGCCGACGACCAGGCCGGACAGCAGTCCGGCCGCAGCCGGGCTCAGCTCCGCCGAAGCCGTGCGGCGCAGCCCGTCCCGCAGGTCCGCCGCCACGCGCTGCCAACCCGGTGGCGAACTGACCTCGGTCGGCGCTCCGAACACCTGCATCGCCGCAACGGTGAGCTCCCCGGACCGCGGTGGCGCAGCCTTGCCCCGGACCGTCACCTGCTGCCCGGCGATGAGCTCTCGCCACTGCTCGGTCGGCACCAACAGCACCACTGATCCACCGGCCCGCACGCGCTGGCCGACGACGTCAGCGGTCTCCAGCGTGGCTCGAACCAGGGCTCGGTCCTGCGCTCGCTGCGTCCCGAAAGCCGGTCCCCGCAAGGGGATCGGCGCGCTGGTCAAGGTCACCCGCGCTGTCAACCGCTCGCCGTGCTGAGCCGCCTGGCGCACCGGGTGGTGCTCGGCTCGATAGCTCCGGACCGCCATTCCGGCCGCGGCAACACCGGCCAGCAGCAGGACCACCAGCACTCCCCTGGCCCAAGCCCGATCCCTGGAAACCGGCCACACCAGCGGAACCGCCAGCAATGCGAACGCCGCCGTCGCCGCTGCCGTGCCCCACCCGACCAGCAGGCCGAGCAACGTCACCGTCCAGACCGCGGCTGCGGTCGGCGCCAGCCGGAGGTCCAATCCGGTGCTCATACCCGCACCAGCTCCCGCAGCCGGGTGAAGCGCGAACCCCCGATCCCGTCGACCTCCCGCAGCTGGTCCACCGAGTCGAAGCCACCGTGCTCGGTTCGCCACTGCACGATCCGCTTGGCGGTGACCTCGCCGACGCCTGGTAGTTCATCGAGTTGCTCCTCCGTCGCGGTGTTCAGATCGACCTTGCCGTCGCCGCCCTTCCCCGGCTGGGCCTGCGCCGGAACCGGCACCGCGACGTAGAGCTGTTCCCCGTCGGTCAGGCGGCGGGCGAGGTTGAGCCCGGTCAGGTCGGTGTCCGGCAGCGCGCCGCCGGCGGCCTCGACCGCATCGGCGACCCGGCTGCCGGGCTCGACCGTGACAAGACCTGGCCTGCTGACCTTGCCGACGACGCTGACGACCAGTTCTTGATCGGCTGCGCTGGTCGCCGGCAGCGGCGGCGGCAGGACCGGCGGTGGCGCCGGATCGGCGACAGACCGCGACGTCCACGTCAACGCGATGACCCCGACCAGCAGCACAGCGGCCACCAGGGCGAGGGCGAGCACCCCTGCTCGACCGGGGTCCACTCTGGACCTCAGCAGGGATTCGGGCAGCCACCTCTCGGCGAACTTGCGCATGCGCGTGCGCGGCGCCGGTTCTGGCGGCGACACCGAGTAGCCGGGCCCGGCGCGCTCCGCCGCGTCGTCGCGGGCGGCATGTCGCCCCAGGGATTGCAGCCTGCTTCGCGGATCGAGTTCTTCGTCGGGTTCACCAGCAGCGCGGAATGCTTGTACGTCGAACATGACGACGAAGGTAGAGCAATCGAAAAGCCTTGTGCAGCTTTATTTTTCGCAGATTCGACCACAGTGGACGCGGATTCAGCCCGATGGTGTGGAATCCGCCCGCCGAAAGGTTTTCAATCGAGCGAACGCCACCCGTTCGGGAGAACGACGACGCCCACCGCACCGGGCCCGATGTGCGCCCCGATCACCGCGCCTACCTCCGAAACCACGCAGTCCACGGAGTCACCGCGTTCGGCACGGATCCGACCCGCGAGCTGCTCCGCGCGCTCCCGCGCGGCCAGGTGGTGGATCGCGATGGCCGCTGCGCCGGAACCCGCTGCGGACGAGGAGATCTCCAGCAACCGGGACATGGCCCGAGTAGTGGTGCGGACCTTCTCCAGCGCGTCGATCCGTCCGTCGTGGACGTGCAGCAGCGGCTTGATCGCCAACGCCGTGCCCAGCACCGCCGCAGCGGTGCCGATCCGCCCGCCGCGGCGCAGGTACTCCAGCGTCTGCACGGAGAACAAGGTGGTGGTCCGCTCGGCCGTCGTGGTCGCGGCGCGCACCACTTCATCCAGGTCAGCGCCGGATTTCGCGACCTCGGCGGCGGCCAGCACCGAGAACCCCAGCCCCATCGCGGCCGAACGCGAGTCGACGACCCGCACCCGTTCCGGATCGACCTCGCGGGCGGCCAGCCGGGCCGCGTCCCAGGTGCCGGAAAGCTGCCGGGACAGGTGAATAGCCACCACACCGTCGGCGCCTTCGTCGAGAGCTGCCCGGAAGGTGCTCGCCAACTCCTGCGGCGTCGCGCCCGCAGTGGTCACCCGGTGCTTTCGCGCGAAGGCCCGCGCTAGATCGTCCGGGCCGAAGTCCGACTCGTCGACCGCGACCGCGCCGTCCACGCTGACGTGCAGGGGAACGGTCCGCACCGCGTACTGCTCGGCGTATCCGGCCGGCAAGTACGCCGTCGAATCGGTGACGACTGCAATGGGCACACCGCAACCCTACGACGTCGCACGCCGAATCCGATCAGTGCTCGCCCGCAGTGCGCCCAACGGCGATGGACCCGCGGTGCCGATCGGCACGAGCAGCGGATCAGTTCCCGGCGGGCATCCCGGTGTTGTAGGCCAGCAGCCGCCAGTGGGTCTCGCTGCGCCGCTTGAGCACCACCCAGTGGCAGTTGCCGATGCCGCCCAGTCCCGGCCACAGCTCCAGCGGGAGCCCGACCAGCTTCGCGGTCACCGCGGTGATCAGCCCGCCGTGCGCGCACAGCAGCGCAGTGCCCCGGTGCTGGTGGTCGAGCTCCTCGACCACTTCCGCGGCGCGCTCGGCGACCTCGATGCGGGTCTCGCCGCCCGGCGGCGCCCACGTCGGGGACGATCGCCAGGTGTCCAGCGCACCGGGCCAGCCGTGCTCGACCTCAGCGCCGCTGAGGCCCTGCCACTCGCCCAGGTGCGTCTCGCGCAACCGTTTGTCCAACCGCACCGACGTGCCGCTGACCTCGGTGAACGCTTCAGCGGTGGTTCGCGCGCGGTTCAGGTCGGAGCTGACCGCGATGTCCGGGGAGAACCGGGCGATCGCCGGCGCCGCCTGGCGGGCCTGCTGCCGTCCGGTCTCGGTGAGCGAGCTGTCCAGATGTCCCTGGAGGCGTCCGGCAGCGTTGTAGTCGGTCTCGCCGTGCCGCCAGAGCACCAGCCGGTCGAGGCTCACGCCTCGGCGTCCGACGAGTCCGCCGCGGGCGCGTCCTTGTCCTCGAACTCGATGCGCGGGCAGTCCTTCCACAGCTTCTCCAGCTGGTAGAAGGAGCGCTCCTCGGCGTGCTGGACGTGCACCACGAGGTCGACGAAGTCCAGCAGGACCCAACGCCCCTCGCGCGCGCCCTCGCGGCGCACCGGCTTGGTGCCGGCTTCGCGGACCTTCTCCTCGATCTCGTCGACGATCGCCACGACCTGCCGCTCGTTGGACGCCGAAGCGATCAGGAAGCAGTCGGTGATGACCAGCTGCTCCGAAACGTCCAGCAGGACCACGTCGGTGGCCTTCTTGTCCGCCGCGGCCTGCGCCGCGATCTGGGCCAGTCGGCGGGCGTTCTCAGTGGCTGCCACGTCACTCCTCTCGAGGTGGGCCCGGTGTGCGCCCACGCCGGGGTAGAGGATAGGCCAGCCCGCAGCACGCCAGGACGGACCACCTCACGCGACCACCGGTCACATCGTCCTTTATGCCCGAAGAACGCGATCGTTTTCAAACCGCACCGGGACCAGCGCCGATGCGCTGAGGCGAACGCCACGGAAGTTCGCCGCAGCCGGACCGGGATCAGTCCTGATCGGAGGGCAGGACCACGGCCTGCCCGGCGATCACGGTGTCGCCCTTGCAGGTCAACGTCGGCCCGCCGTGGAGGACGTAGCCCTCCTCCAGCAACCCGCTGATCCGACGGCAGAACTCGGCATCATCGGGGACCGGTGATGAAGCGGTAGCGCAGCTTTTCCACACCGAAGACGATAAGGCGCCCCACCGACGAACCGACAGCGTCGTACGCACCACCGCGACCTACGGACCCCGCTCCGGGGTGAAACCGCAGTAGAGGCCGCGTTACGAGATGTACTGCACCTCGCGACCTTCTGACCGGTGACAAAAGCGGCAGGATGTGCCGTCACCAGGAGAAACACCTGTTTTCGGTTGTCATCGTTTGCAAGCCGTCGTCGTGCTCGGCTGTACCGGATTTGTACCGAGACAGGCTGCCGGGGTGGCGGAATTTGAATCCACGACCTCTTCGCCCCGAACTAAGACCGAAATGGATCGCGGTCTCGGCAAATGTCATCATCAGGCTCGCTCCTGATTTCCGGCCCGACGACACACCCCGACAATGGGCCTTCAGGACCATTAAGGATTCATTTCGACAGGATCGCCATTGGACAGCTGAGGTCCATTTCTCCCAGACGGGGAGAAGCGGATGATGAGGAGCGCCTCCGACCTCAAGGCGGTTAAGGGGTTAACGATGTCTACTTTTCCGAACCTGAAAGATCTCACCGATGAGCAAGCGGAGATCCTGGACAAAGCCGCGGCACTGGTCATCAATGCAAAGAACGAGGCCGCTGCGATGATGGTGCGAGCCGGGCTAGATAATGAGTGGGATGACGACGGCCCGTTCGGAAGTCCGTGTCGAGTCTGCAAGTGTCCACACTACAACGGTGATGGTTTTCCGTTCCGGTGCTCGACCGTGCTCAGTTCTGGAGGAACTTGTGGGCATCAGTCGTCAAAACACCTTTTCTCGTGAATGATCGTCGGGACCGCTCGGCTGATGGGCGTTCCCCAGGCTCGCCCGGTCCTATCGCGCGTCCCGCTGCAGCGCCTGCAGAGAAGGCCCGGCGGCCGTCGCGTGGTCTAAGCCGTGCCTGGCTTGGGAGCGAGAGCGCAGGGGCCGCCCTTGATGAAAGGAAAGAAACTCTGAACACGAGTGCTGCGGTAGGCGGACGCCCTAAGCGGGGACAAGCCTGGAGACGTAGCCAGCGTCAACGAGTCGGCGGTACGCGGCGTCAACTTCCGGCGGCACGTCTTGGGGGATCGTGAACCCGCGCTCCGCGTAGACGGTGATGCGCTGGGTGCCCCCAACGAGCATGTTGATCACCCGGCTGACGTCCCCGATGGCACGCACGTACTCGTCCAACGGCAAGCGCTGCGAGCTGCACACGATCTCGACCTCTGGCCAGATCTTCTTAGCTGTGGCGAACGCTCGACGCTGCTGGTAGGGACGCGACACCAACAGCACCGTGCCGCGGATCGGCTAGCCGACGGGGCCAGGTTGTACCGGATTTGCACCGGCGCGACCTGGCCCCGTTCGCGTTGGGGCGTTTTCCCTGCTACGGGCCCCACTCCGGGGTGAGTTCGCGGTAGAGGCCGCGCTTGGAGATGTACTGCACGATCCCGTCCGGGACCAGGTACCAGACCGGCAGCCCGGCTCGGACGCGGTCGCGGCAACCGGTGGACGAGATCGCCATCGCCGGGATCTCCACCAGGGACACCGCGCCGGCCGGCAGGTGCGCGCCGTTGAGCGAGTAGCCCGGCCGCGTCACGCCGATGAAGTGCGCCAGCTTGAACATCTCGTCGACCCGGTGCCAGGACAGGATCTGCTCCAGCGCGTCGGCGCCGGTGATGAAGTACAGATCCGCGTCCGGGTACTCGGCGTGCAGGTCGGTGAGGGTGTCCGCGGTGTAAGTCGGGCCGGCGCGGTCGATGTCGACCCGGCTGACCAGGAATCGCGGGTTCGAGGCGGTGGCTATCACCGTCATCAGGTAGCGGTCCTCGGCGGGGCTGACCGCTTCGTGGCTCTTCTGCCACGGCTGCCCGGTCGGCACGAAGACCACCTGTTCCAGGCCGAACTGGGCCTGCACCTCGCTGGCAGCCACCAGGTGGCCGTGGTGAATGGGATCGAAGGTGCCACCCATGACCCCGATCCGGCGACGAGACATAGCTGCCAAGCCTAGAAAGGCATCTGCCCGCAACGCTCGCTGGGGCGGCGTGACGTGTCGCACGGCACCCGTGAAGCCCGGCCCAGCCCCTCAACCAGGCCGGGCTCCACGCCCCTCATCAACCGTGTGGTCCGGCCTGGGGCTCCCCCCTCCCAGGCCAGGCCGCACGGCCCCGCCGACTGCGGAGCCCGGCCCAAGCTCCCCCCTGAGCCGGGCCCCGCAGCCCTGCGCGAACCTCGGCGGCTGGGGGCCCACCTCGGTTCGCGGGCGCTGCCGTATTTCAGGCGCGCACCGGTGTGACCCCGTGACCTGAGGGCTATGACGCGACCTCGAATGTGTCCTGCGTCACTCTTCCGGGGCAACCACGCGGCCTGATTCGACGTCCTTGACCAGGATCGCCTCGACCGGGCACGACTCGGCGGCGTCGACCACCTCGTCAGCCGGTTCCACCTGCGACTCCTTCGCGACCGAGTAGCCCTCCTCCAGCTCGAAGTGATCCGGGGCGACCCCGGCGCACATGCCGCTGCCGATGCAGGTATTCGCGTCGATCTCGATCGACCAGCTCATTCGCCACCTCTTTCGGATATGGGGGAGATCACTCGTCACCTTGCCACGTCAGCAGCATTTTCTGAGGGCCTCGGACGAGCATTCCGCGCTTCCACTCGACGTCCTCGGCAGACGTCGCGAAGTCCAACCCCGGCAGCCGCGTCAGGAGCGTGCGCAGCGCGACCTGCAGTTCCATCCGCGCGAGCTGGGCTCCGAGGCAGTGGTGCGGGCCGTGCCCGAAGCCGATGTGCGAGGCCTCCTGGCGGGTCAGGTCGAGCAGTTCGGGATCGCTGAACACCGATTCGTCGCGGTTGGCGGCCGCGGCGCTGACCATGACCGGCTCGCCCGCGCGCACGAGCACGCCGCCCAGTTCGACGTCCTCGGTGGCGTACCGGGGGAATCCGGCGCCGCTGCCCAGCGGCACGAAGCGCATCAGCTCCTCCACCGCCTGCGGGATGCCGTCGAGGTCCGCGCGGAGATCGGCCAGCTGCTCGGGATGGGTCAGCAGGACGTAGACGAAGTTGGGGATCTGGGTGGCGGTGGTCTCGTGCCCGGCCACGAGGATCCCGGCCGCCAACCGGACCAGTTCTTCCTCGGACAGCTTGTCCTGCTCGTCGCGGGCCGCGATCAACGCGCTGAGCAGGTCGTCGGCCGGTTCCGCACGGCGCTCGGCGACCAGCCCGGCCATGTAGCCCAGCATCCGGTCGATGTAGTCGGTGACCTGCTCCGGGCTGAGCTTGGTGGTGGACAGGAACGCGTCCGACCACACCCGGAAGTCCGAGCGGTCGGCGTAGGGCACGCCGAGCAGCTCGCAGATGACGGTGATCGGCAGCGGCAGCGCGAAGTCCTCGACCAGGTCGGCCGGGGCACCGCGCTCGAGCATGCCGTCGACCAGGCCGTTGGCGATCTCTTCGGTGCGCGGGCGCAGCTGTTCGACGCGGCGTGCGGTGAAGGCCTTGGCGACGAGCTTGCGAAGACGCGTGTGCTCGGGCGGGTCCATGGTCAGCAGCCCGCCGGACGGGGCGTTCGGCCGCATCCTCGGCACGTCGTGGTGCAGTACCGCGGCTCGGCTGAACCGCTGGTCGCCCAGCACCGTCTTGGCGTCTTCGTAGCGGGTCGCCAACCACGCGGTTTCGCCGTAGGGCAGCTGGATCCGGCTGAGCGGTTCCTGCTCGCGCAGTTGGGCGTAGAGGGGATCGAGGTCCAGCTCGTCGATCTCGCTGAACGGGTAGGTCCGCGGTTCCGTGGTGGGCATGCACAGCTCCCGGTGGACTCGTTAGCAAGCGATGCTTACGAATTCACCGTACGCAGCAACCGGGATGCTCGGAACCGGAACGAAGGCCCGCGCCGTGGTCGCGGCGCGGGCCCCCGATCAGCTCAGCAGGAGCTCTGGTTCGCCGGGGCGCTGCCCGGCCGCACGTGCCCGTCGCCGAAGGCCAGCCACTTCGTCGAGGTCAGCTCCGGCAGCCCCATCGGACCGCGGGCGTGCAGCTTCTGCGTGGAGATGCCGATCTCCGCGCCCATCCCGAATTCACCGCCGTCGGTGAACGCGGTGGAGGCGTTGACCATCACCGCCGCCGCGTCGACCTGCGCGGTGAACTGCCGTGCCGCGCGAACATCGCTGGTCACGATGGCTTCGGTGTGCCCGGAGCCGTGTTCGCGGATGTGCTCGACCGCGGCAGGCAGCGAGTCGACCACGGCCGCAGCGATGTCCAGGGACAGGAACTCGGCATCCCAGTCCTCGTCGGTCGCGGCCACCACGTTCGAGCCGCCCACGGCCACCACCCGCTCGTCGCCGTGCACCGTCACGCCAGCGCCGTGGAGCTCGGCGAGCGCGCGCGGCAGGAACTCGGCCGCGATGTCCTCGTGCACCAGGAACGTCTCCGCGGCGTTGCACACGCTGGGACGCCGCGCCTTGGAGTTGAGCAGGATGCGCAGCGCGGTGTCGATGTCGGCGCTGGCGTCCACGTAGACGTGGCAGTTGCCCACCCCGGTCTCGATCGCGGGCACCGTCGCGTTCTGCACCACCGCCGAGATCAGCCCGGCCCCACCGCGCGGGATCACCACGTCCACCAGACCGCGCGCGGTGATCAGGTGCTGCACCGAGGCCCGGTCGTGGCACGGCAGCAGCTGCACCGAATCCGCGGGCAGACCGTGCTCGACGACCACGTCGGAGAGGATCTCGACCAGCGCGGTGTTGGAGTTCTCGGCCGAGGACGAACCCCGCAGCAGCACGGCGTTGCCCGCCTTGAGCGTGAGCCCGGCGGCGTCCACCGTGACGTTCGGACGACCCTCGTAGACGATCCCGACCACACCCAGCGGCACCCGGACCTGCTGCAGCTGCAAACCGTTGGGCAGCACGTTGCCGCGCACGACCTCGCCCACCGGGTCCGGCAGCCCGGCGACCGTGCGCAGGCCGTCGGCCATCGCCTCGATGCGCTCGGTGCTCAGGCTCAGCCGGTCGATCAGACCCTCCGGCATGCCGGACTCGCGGCCGTTGGCGACGTCGCGCTCGTTGGCGGCGAGGATCTCCGGCCCGCGCTTCACCAGCGCATCGGCCATCGCGTGCAGCAGCTCGTCCTTGGTGCTCCGGGTGGCCTGCGCGAGTTCGGCGGCCGCCCGCTTCGCCCGCCGAGCAGCGTCGAGGACCTGGTCCTTCAGCTGCTCACCGGTCGCCCTGTCTGTAGTGGTGGTCACGCGCCCAGACTAATCCGTTCCCCCAATGGTCAGACACCGGATTTCCGCGCGTCCCAGCCCCCGGACGACGCACGTCGGAGCCGTCCGGTAGGAATCGGGGCGTGGATGAACAGGCGCTTCGCGAACTCGCCGACGAACGACTCCGCGCACTCGCCGGACCCGGGGCGACACTGCGCGAGGACCAGTGGAGCGCGATCCGCGCCCTGGTCCTGGAGCGCCGCCGCGCGCTGGTCGTGCAACGCACCGGTTGGGGCAAGTCGGCCGTGTACTTCATCGCCACCGCTCTGCTGCGCGAGCTCGGCGAGGGACCGACCGTCATCGTCTCGCCGCTGCTGGCGCTGATGCGCAACCAGGTCGAGGCCGCGGCCGCCGCCGACGTGCACGCCGCGACGATCAACTCGGCCAACCCCGAGGAGTGGGCCGACATCGAGGAGCAGGTCGCCTCGGGCGAGGTGGACGTGCTGCTGGTCAGCCCGGAACGGCTGAACAACCCCGACTTCCGGGACACGATCCTGCCCGAGCTCACCCAGAACGCCGGGCTGCTCGTGGTCGACGAAGCGCACTGCATCTCCGACTGGGGCCACGACTTCCGCCCGGACTACCGGCGGCTGCGCACCCTGCTGACCGAGCTGCCGGAAGGCGTTCCGGTGCTGGCCACCACTGCCACCGCGAACGACCGCGTCGTGCAGGACGTCTCCGACCAGCTCGGCGTCGGCGGCGAGTACACCGACCCGCAGGAAACGCTGGTGCTGCGCGGCACCCTGGACCGCGAGAGCCTGCGGCTGGGCGTCGTGCAGCTGCCCACCGCCGAGGCCCGGCTCGGCTGGCTGGCCAGCCACCTCAAGGAACTGCCGGGATCCGGCATCATCTACACGCTGACGGTGGCCGCCACCGAGGAGATCTCGGCCTACCTGCGCGATCAGGGCTACGAGGTGGCCTCCTACTCGGGCCGCACCGACACCGCCGAGCGGCAGCAGGCGGAATCCGACCTGCTGAACAACAAGGTCAAGGCGCTGGTGGCGACCTCCGCGCTGGGCATGGGTTTCGACAAGCCCGACCTCGGGTTCGTCGTGCACCTCGGGGCGCCGTCCTCCCCCATCGCCTACTACCAGCAGATCGGCCGCGCCGGGCGCGGTGTGCAGCGCGCCGAGGTCCTGCTGCTGCCCGGCCCGGAGGACCGCGAGATCTGGAGCTACTTCGCGTCGCTGGCGTTCCCGCCGGAACCGACCGTGCGCGCGGTGCTCGACGCGTTGGCGCAGCACGGGAAGCTGTCCACGGCCGCGCTGGAACCGCACGTGGAGCTCGGCCGCAGCCGGCTGGAGATGGTGCTCAAGGTCCTCGACGTCGACGGTGCGGTGCAGCGGGTCAAGGGCGGTTGGGAGAGCACCGGCGAGCCCTGGCACTACGACGCCGAGCGCTACCGGCGCATCGCGGCCGAGCGGAAGTCCGAGCAGCAGGCGATGATCGACTACATCGGCACGTCCTCGTGCCGCATGGAGTTCCTGCGCCGACAGCTCGACGACGCGCACGCCGAGCCGTGCGGGCGCTGCGACAACTGCACCGGATCGGGCTACTCCGGCGACGTCGACGACCAGGCGGTCCAGCAGGCCGAGGAGCGGCTGCGCAGGCCGGGCGTCGAGGTCACCCCGCGCAAGATGTGGCCCAGCGGCATGGACGCCCTGGGCGTGTCGCTGTCCGGGAAGCTGCCCGCCGACGAGCAGGCGGGCACCGGGCGCGCCGTCGGCCGGCTCACCGACATCGGGTGGGGCAACCGCC
Source organism: Saccharopolyspora sp. NPDC002686 (assembly GCF_040295745.1). Lineage (NCBI taxonomy): Bacteria > Bacillati > Actinomycetota > Actinomycetes > Pseudonocardiales > Pseudonocardiaceae > Saccharopolyspora > Saccharopolyspora sp. NPDC002686. The sequence goes on along the minus strand of NZ_JBEOVY010000037.1, from coordinate 11,842 downwards.
TCCGCGAACTGCTCGCCACCGGCGCACCCGACCAGGAGCTGCCCGAGGACCTGTTCCAGGCCGCGATCAAGGTGCTGGCCGCGTGGGACTGGGGGCAGCGCCCGGTCGGCGTGGTCGCCCTCGGCTCGCGGACCCGCCCGCAGCTGGTGCGCAGCCTGGCCCAGAAGATCGCGGGCATCGGGCGCCTTCCGCTGCTCGGCGAGGTGCTGACCAACCCGAACACGACGCCGCGCCGCGCCACCAACAGCGCGCAGCACGTCGCTTCGCTGTGGCAGCAGTTCAAGGTGCCGGAGGAGCTCGCCGGGAAGCTGTCCGCATTGGACGGACCGGTGCTGCTGATGGACGACTACGCCGACACCGGGTGGACCATCACGGTGGTCAGCCGCCTGCTCCGGCAGGCCGGTGCGCCCTCGGTGCTGCCCTTCACCCTCGCCACCACGAGCTGACGCACTAGCCGGTCCAGTCGGCGACGACGAGGTCGAGGACGGGCAGCGGGAGCGTCCCGCTGCCCAGCACCACGTCGTGGAACTCCCGCAGGTCGAAGGCCGCGCCCAGCGCTTCCCGGGCGCGCTCGCGCAGGCGCTGGATCTCCAGCCTGCCGACCATGTAGGACAGCGCCTGCCCCGGCGCCTCGAGGTAGCGGTCCACTTCGGACTGGATCTCGACCTCGGGCATCACCGCGTTCGCGCGCAGGTACTCCACCGCCTGCTGCCGGGGCCAGCCGAAGGCGTGCAGGCCGGTGTCCACCACCAGCCTCGCCGCGCGCATCGAGTCCATCGCGAGCATGCCGAGCCGGGCGACGTCGTCGGTGTACCAACCGGCTTCGTCGGCGAAGCGCTCCGCGTACAGGCCCCAGCCCTCCATGTAGGAGTTGACCCAGGCGAACTGCCGGATCTTCGGCACCCCGGTCAGCTCCTGGGCGAGGGTGATCTGGACGTGGTGCCCGGGCACGGCCTCGTGGAACGCGGTGGCTTCGGCGAGGAAGCGCGGGCGCTGCTCGGCCAGGTACGTGTTCGCGTAGTAGGTCCCGGGCCTGGAACCGTCGATCGGACCGGGCAAGTAGTACGCGGCGGACGCGTTCGGTCCCCGATCGGCCGGGACCGGTTCGACCTGGCAGCGCAGGGCCGGCAACCGCCCGAACCACTCCGGTACGGCGCGCTCCGCCCGCTCGATCGCGGTCCTGGCCGCGTCCAGCAGCTCCGGCCCGTTCGACCAGAGCAGCGCGGGATCGGTGCGCATCCGATGCTGGACCTCGGCGGCCGTGCTCACCCCGAAGACCCGCGATCCGATCTCCGCGTACTCCTCGTCGAGTTCGGCGATCAGCTCGAGACCCGTCCGGTGCAGCTCTTCCGGGGTTCGGTCGGTCGTCGTGTGCATCCTGGCCAACGCCGCGTAGGTCGCGGCGCCGTCCGGCAGCCAGCACAGCCCGGCGCGTTCGTCGGGCCGCCCGTGGTCCTGGACCTCGGTGCGCAGGACGTCGCGGTACGCGGCGAAGGCAGGCCGGACCACCTCGGCGAGCAGCCTGTCGCGTTCCGCCGCGGCCTCCAGCGGAACCTGGTGCAGCGGGTCTGCTTCAGGCGCGGCCAAGTGCGCGTCCAGGTATGCGACGGCGTCCCGCACGCGACGAGCGATCGGCAACCGGCCAGCGGCGAGACCGATTCGGAGGCGATCCGCGGCATCGGCCAGGAACTGCGGGATCGCGGCGAGCCTGGCCAGGAAGTCCTGCTCCTGCTGCGCACCGCTCGGCCGCGTGCTGGGCAGCAGTTCCAGCAACTTCCCCAGCGGTGAGACCTCGATGTCGTGCACGGTGTGCTCGACGAGTCGGGCGTCGATCCTGGCGATGACGGACTCCGCCTGCTGCACCACGACGCCGAGCGTGATCCGGTCCTCGCCGGTGGCCTCGATCCGGCGAGCGGTCTCGACGATGCGGCACGCGCGATCGCGGATCGAGCGCTCGGCTGCTTCGGACAGGTCGTTGAGGCGGTCGCCGGTGCCCGGCAACCCCTGGAGCAGCTCGTTCAGCGGATCCGCGGCGGCGATCAGTTCGAGAGCGTCATCGGCCAGCTCGCGCACTGTCGTCATGAGCCCAGTCTGCTGCTGCGGTCAACGCATTTTCACTCGGTCGGTGCCGAAACCGCGTATTTTTCAGGGACTTTCCGGCACTCGGCCGGTTCAGCGGTGCCCCCTCCCCGCGGGGCACCGCGGTGGTCAGCCGTCGAACCGACCTGCGCGGATCCCCGCGACGAAGGATCGCCACTGCGCACCGGAAGCGGTGAAGTACCCGCCCGCCCGGTGCTTGGAGTCGCGAACCGCCGCACCGTCACCGCAGCGGCCGACCTCGACGCAGTCGGTTTCCTGCGCCGACCTGCTCGACTTCCGCCAACCGACCGGCTGTGCCGTAATCACGCAAGAGCCTCCATCTCGTTCGCACACTTCGTGATGAACGCGATCGACTCGACGTCGTCCATCGCGATCGAGAGCAGGGTAGTGATCGCGTCGAGGTATTCCTGCGCTAGTCCGGGGTTGTAGAGGAACGCGGCGGAGCGGTAGTGCTCCAAGTGGACGATCGGCTGGGCCTTGGGGAACTCGAACACCACGAACGGTCCGACGTGCCCGGGGTGCCAGGTCGTGAGGCCGCTGGGCACCACCCGGACGTCGATGTTGGACCACTCGCCGAGCTCGGCCACCTTGCGGAGCTGCTCGGCCATCACCGCGTGCCCGCCGATCGGCTCGCGCAGCGCGTTCTCGCTGATGATCGCGGTCAGCTGCGGGGCGTCGCGGGCGGCTAGCACCTCGCGGCGGCCGAGGCGCATGAGCACCAGCTTCTCGACCTCTCCGACCGGTTTTCCGCGCATCACCGCCCGCGCGTAGTCGGAGGTCTGCAGCAGGCCGGGGACCAGTCCGGTGGCGACGTTGGTGATGCGGGTGGCGGTGCGCTCGAACTCGATCAGCGCGGTCAGCTCCTGGCGCACCCCCGCCCGGTCCGCGGTGAGCCAGTTGGGTGCGTCGGCGTCGCGCGCCATCTCCACGAGTCGATCACGTTCAGTAGCCGAAACGCCCAGCGCGGTCACGAAAGCAGCAACCACTTCCGGTGACGGTACGGAACGTCCGGTTTCGTACCGCATCAGCTTGACGTGGTTGGTGTCGAGCTCGTGTGCCAGCGCACGCAGGCTCCGACCGACCGCTTCCCGGGCTTCACGCAGCTCAGCGCCGAGCGCGCGGGCCTTCGGCGTACCGCCGGTGGTACGGGTCATGAAACACAGCGAAACAGAATTCTGCCCCGGTAACTACTACCTGTTCAGGTAATTGGCCCCCCGTTTCAGTACCAGCAGAATGGTACGCGCGACGACGACCGGTCAGGAGCACACCATGCGGACACCCCCCGATGCCGCAGCGACGAGCGCCGCACCCGCGGTGGCGCGAGGCGCGCGGCAATCCGGTTCCGCGGTCCTACCGCCGTCTCGCCACCGAACCCGGCTGCCAGGAGGCACCCCGCCCGCGGCGGTCGCCTCCGGTCGACTTGGAACAGGCGGTGATCGCACATGCCACACCCGTTTCGCTGGCAACCCGGCGAAGGTCAGCGGCACGCCACGCTGAAACCCCGCCCGAAGGGCGGATTTCCGGACGACGTCCAGATCGAAACGTTGTGCGGCACGCAGATCACCGCGGACAACTCCGACGTGGCCTGGCTCTGGACGACCTGCCCGGAGTGCAACAAGGGCGCCCACGAGCTGGCCGGAACCCCGATAGTCCCCGGCTGACCCCGCCAGGTCGCCGCGCCTACGTCTTCCAACCGCCGAAGACGTTCAGCCCCTTGACGCCGACACCGCCGCGCGAACCGGCCACCGGGGGCAAGGGCTTCTCACTGGTTGAATTCGGATCTTCCGAACGGGCGATCCAGACCGTACTGTGTCGTTCACCCGTTCGAGGTCCGGTGCGCATCGACATGCCTGCCGGACGCGGGCGTCCTGCCACGACACCGGAGGATGCGATGTCCCAAGGCACGGCGACGACCGGCGAATCCCGGCTGCCCTTGCGCACTTTGGTCGCAGCGAGCATCGGCAACGCCGTGGAGTGGTACGACTGGACGGTCTACACCGCGTTCAGCGTCTACTTCGCGCACGCGTTCTTCCCCGGCGAGCTCGCGCTGATCAACACCCTGGCCACCTTCGCGCTGGCGTTCTTCTTCCGCCCGCTGGGTGGTTGGCTGCTCGGCCGGTTCGCCGACCTGCGCGGCCGGAAGACCGCGATGCTGGTGACCATCTCGCTGATGGCCGGCGGCTCGCTGGTGATCGGGTTGCTGCCGACGTTCGACACGATCGGTTGGGCCGCGGCGATCCTGCTCGTCCTCGCCCGGGTCAGCCAGGGACTTTCGCTGGGCGGCGAGGTCTCCAACGCCTCGGCGTACCTCGCGGAGATCGCCCCGTCCGCCAAGCGCGGTCGGTACTCGGCGTTCTTCTACATCTCGACCGGTTCCGCGCTGCTCATCGCGTCGCTGCTGGGTTACGTGCTGACCGCGCTGCTGACCAAGGAACAGCTCACCGAGTACGGCTGGCGCATCCCGTTCCTGATCGGTGGCGTGCTCGGCCTGGCGGGCATCTGGTTGCGCCGCACGCTCGAGGAGACCGAGCAGTTCGAGGAGAACCAGGTCAAGGCCAAGGCGCTGAAAAATCCACTGTGGACGACGCTGACCCAGCACCCGAAGGCGGTCGGGCAGCTCGTCGGCTTCTCCATGCTCTCGACGCTCTGCTACTACACGTTCTTCAGCGCGCTGACCCCGTTCGCGGTGAACAGCCGCGGCGCCGACGCGACGGACGTGTTCTTGGCGCTGTCGATCGCCACCGCGTTGTTCATCGCCCTGCAGTACCCGGTCGGCGCGCTGTCGGACCGCTTCGGCCGCAAACCGCAGCTGCTGATCTGGTCGACGGCCACGGCCATCCTCATCGTGCCGCTGTCGAGCCTGGTCCGCCCCGGTTTCGGCAACCTGCTGGTGGTCTTCTGCGTCGGGATCACGCTCTACACCGCCATGACGTCGATCGCCCCGGCGATCATGTCCGAGCTGTTCCCGACCGAACTGCGCGGCCTGGGCATCGGCGCCTGGTACAACCTGACCGTCGCGATCTTCGGCGGCACGGCGCCGCTGGTCATCCAGACCCTGGCCCGCTACGAGCTGTCGTCGCTGTTCTTCTGGTACATCGCGGTCGGCGCGGCGATCGCCTTCTTCGTCATCCGCACCCTCCCGGAGACCAAGGGCACCGAACTCCGCTGATCCGATCCGGCGAAGGGCACCTCTGACCGGCTGCGCCAGGGGTGCCCTTCTCCTGTTCTGTCAGCGGAGCGGGACGAGGTCGTCCGCGTGGACCACCTCTCGGCGTTGCTCCGGGGGGAGCTGGTGGGAGGAGCGGCCGATGAGCTCGGGGAGTTCCGCCGCGTCGTAGGCGACCACTCCGCGGGCCACCACGTCGCCCGCCGGGTTGACCAGTTCCACCACGTCACCGCCGTCGAAAGCGCCCTCCACCGCGGTGACTCCCGCGGCCAGCAGGGAACGGCGCTTCTTGACCACTGCCGTGACCGCGCCGTCGTCCAGCCACAGGCGCCCGTTGGCGTCGGCCGCGTGCGCGAGCCAGAAGCGGCGGGCCGACAACCTGCTGCCGGTCGCCGCGAAGGCGGTTCCGACGTCGGCGAGCCCGAGCGCGCGCTCCGCGTTCGCGGACGAAGTCAGCAGGACCGGGATGCCCGACGAGCAGGCGACCCTGGCGGCGCCCACTTTGGACGCCATGCCACCGGTTCCGAGGCCGGACGCGCCGGTGCTGCCCGCGCGCACGCCGATCATGTCCGCGTCCCCGTTGACCTCGCGGATCACCGAAGCGCCGCCGTGCCGGGGATCTCCGTCGTACAGGGCGTCCACATCGGACAGCAGGATCAGCGCGTCGGCACCGACGAGGTGCGAGACGAGCGCGGCGAGCCGGTCGTTGTCGCCGAAGCGGATCTCGGTGGTGGCCACCGTGTCGTTCTCGTTGACCACCGGCACCGCGCCGAGTCCCAGCAGGCGGTGCAAGGTGCGCTGGGCGTTGCGGTAGTGACCTCGGCGCATCACGTCTTCCGCGGTCAGCAGCACCTGGCCGACCGTCAGCTGGTAGCGCGAGAAGGACTCGATGTAGGCGTGCGCGAGGGCCTGCTGGCCGACGCTCGCGGCAGCCTGCTGGGTCGCGAGGTCCCGCGGCCTGCGCCGCAGTCCCAGCGGCGCGAGGCCGGCGGCGATCGCACCCGAGGACACCAGCACCACCTGGCAACCGGACGCCACGCGCTTGGCCACCGCGTCGACCAGCGCAGCCAGCCGATCGGTGTCCAGACCGCCTTCGGTGGTGGTCAACGACGAAGAGCCGACCTTCACCACGATCCGCTGCGCGGTCGCGACCGCCTGCCGGGTGGCCGAGAGCTCGTCGCTCACGCGTCCTCCCCGCCGGCCCCCTCGCGGAACTGGCCGAACTCGTCCAGCGAGCTGCGCCGGGCCTTCTTCGCGGCCTTGCGCTCGTGGGCGGAGATCCGGTCGTCCTGCTCCATGCGCAGGTCGGTACCGCGGCGGCCCATCACACCGGCCACGCCCGCCGGGGTCGACGGCTCCCAGTCGAAGGTCATGTTCCCGATGGTCACCTGGCTGCCCGGCTCGGCGCCCTTCTTGGCGAGCGCCTCCTCGACACCCAGCTTCGCCAGCCGATCGGCCAGGAAGCCGACGGCCTCGTTGTTGGCGAAGTCGGTCTGCCGCACCCAGCGCTCGGGCTTCTCGCCGCGCACCACGTAGGCGTCCTCGAACTCGGGGTCCTCCTCGACGGTGAACCCGCCGTCGTCGACCGCGGTCGGGCGCACCACCACGCGCGCAGCCTCCGGCTCCGGGAGCTGCTCGCGGTAGCGCTCGACCTCGGCGGCCATCGCGAAGCTCAGCTCGCGCAGGCCCTCGCGGGAGGCGGTGGACACCTCGAACACCGGCCAGCCGCGCTCCTCGACCTCGGCGCGCACCAGGTCGGCCAGCTCGCGGGCGTCCGGCACGTCCATCTTGTTGAGCACGACCATGCGCGGGCGTTCAGCCAGGTCGACGCCGCCCTGCTCGGCCTTCAGCGCCGGCGTGTACTGGGCGAGCTCGTTCTCCAGCGCCGCCACATCGGACATCGGGTCGCGGCCCGGCTCGAGGGTGGCGCAGTCGACGACGTGCACCAGGACGGCGCAGCGCTCGATGTGGCGCAGGAAGTCCAGGCCCAGGCCGCGGCCCTCGCTGGCGCCCGGGATGAGCCCGGGCACGTCGGCCACGGTGAACACGGTCTCGCCCGCGGTGACCACGCCGAGGTTGGGCACCAGCGTGGTGAACGGGTAGTCGGCGATCTTCGGACGCGCTGCGGACAGCACCGAGATCAGCGACGACTTGCCCGCCGACGGGAACCCGACCAGGCCCACGTCGGCGACCGACTTGAGCTCCAGCACCAGTTCGGCCTCGTCACCCGGTTCGCCGAGCAGGGCGAAGCCCGGGGCCTTGCGCGCCTTCGACGCCAGCGCCGCGTTGCCCAGACCACCGCGACCACCGGCGGCGGCGACGAACGTGGTGCCGTTGCCCACCAGGTCGGCCAGCACCTCGCCGTCCGGGGTCAGCACGACGGTGCCGTCCGGGACCGCCAGGACCAGGTCTTCGCCCTGGGCGCCGTTGCGCATGCCGCCCTGCCCCGGCTTGCCGTTGGTCGCCCGCGCGTTGGGGCGGTAGTGGAAGTCCAGCAGGGTGTGCGCGTTGGGGTCGACGACGAGCTGCACGTCGCCGCCCTTGCCGCCGTTGCCGCCGTCCGGCCCGCCCAGCGGCTTGAACTTCTCCCGGTGCACCGAGGCGCAGCCATTCCCTCCGTCGCCAGCCGCGACGTGGATGGTCACGCGGTCAACGAACCGCGACACGAATGCCTCCAGGAAGATCAAGCCGAGCGGTGCCCGGCGGTAGAACGCGCCGAACCTGATCCGCGATCAGGTCTGGAAAAACAGCAACGAGGGGCGGACCGGACTAGCCGGACCCGCCCCTCGTCGGGAAGTACTCGCAGCCGAGAGCCGGATCAGGCCTCGGCCGGCTTCACGCTGACGGCCTTGCGGCCGCGGTACCGTCCGAACTCGACGGTGCCGGCGGACAGCGCGAACAGGGTGTCGTCGTTGCCGCGACCCACGTTCAGACCCGGGTGGAACTTGGTGCCACGCTGACGGATCAGGATCTCACCGGCCTTGACGACCTGGCCGCCGTAGCGCTTCACCCCGAGGTACTTGGGGTTAGAGTCGCGGCCGTTCCGAGAGCTGGATGCGCCCTTCTTGTGTGCCATGACTACTCAGGTCCTCACTTGTTGATGCCGGTGACCTCGACGCGGGTCAGCTTCTGGCGGTGACCCTGTCGCTTGTGGTATCCGGTCTTGTTCTTGAACTTGTGGATGCGGATCTTGGGGCCCTTGGTCTGCTCGACCAGCTTGCCGGTCACCGACACCTTGGCCAGCGCATCGGCGTCGGTCGTGACGTCGGTACCGTCGACGACCATCAGTGCCGGGAAACTGACCTCGGAGCCCAGCTCGCCCTCGAGCTTCTCGACCTCGACGACGTCCCCGACAGCCACCTTGTACTGCTTGCCGCCGGTCTTGACGATCGCGTACATGAGTCGGAAGTCTCCTGCTGCTCGGTTCTCGCTACTTTCACCAGGTCTGCGGCGGACGTCCACCCCGACCCGAAACGGATCGAGGATTCCTACCACGCCGCTGGTGCAGCGCCTCGGTGGGGTTCCCGTCCCAGGCAGCGCGGAGCACCGCTCGAAACAGGCGTTTTACCTCTCCGCCCGTCCGGCGGCGAGAAGTTCTCACCCATCATACAGTCCGCGTTCCGGGTCCCGATCGGGCGGGGCCGCACCACGCGGGGCGCACGACTGGAAAGTCGGCGACAGGCGAGCCGCGACAGCGTAAGACGGGCCTCCGGACGAGGTCAAATCGGCCATCCGAAAGAAGGTGCCGGACTTGTCCGATCGCTTGCTACGGTAGGTCGCCGTTCTACTTGATCTGGGGAAACACCTCGTGACTGACATCGCACCGGGGGCGGAGCTGGACGATCGCTCCGACTCCGGAACCTCGCCGCGCCCCGGCCCGGTGCAGCGGTTCGGACCGCTCCTGCTCGGGCTGTCGGCGATCGTGCCGCCGCTTCTGATGCTCCGGGAAGTCCTGCGCTACCCGCAGATGCACTTCTACGACTACTGGTGGGTGCTGCTGGACCTCACCAACGACGACGGCACGCTGCGCCCGGAGGCGCTGCTGGGCTTCCGCAACGAGCACCCGTTCGTGCTCCCCAGCCTGCTGTTCTGGCTCAGCGCCCGGTACGGCCACGGCCTGAACCAACCGCTGGGCCTGGTGATCATCGCTTTCGGCGTGATCAGCGTGCTGCTGGTGTGGGCGATGCTGCCGAAGGAGCTCAACCGGTGGCAGCGCGCCGGACTGGTCGCGGCCACCTCGACGCTGGTGTTCAACCCGCACGGCATCCACAACTACGTGCGCTCGATGAGCGGTGCGTCCTGGATCCTCGCGCTGATGCTGGTGCTCGCGGCACTGCTGGCGATGCAGCGCCACCACCGGCTGTGGGCGATCGTCTTCGGCCTGCTCGCCTCGATCAGCTACGGCACCTCGTTCGCGGTCTGGCCCGCGTTGTCCCTGCTGGCCTGGCTGCGCGGCGACCGGCGCAAGTGGGTGGCGGCCCCGATGGCGGTCGGGCTGGTCGTGGTCGCCGCCTGGCTGGTGCTGCGCGGACCGCAGGGCGGCGGAGGCGCGTCTCCCACCGATGACCCGGCGCAGGCGCTGCTGGCCGGGCTGAGCATGCTCGGCATGGTGTGGACCGGCACCGAACCGGCGATCGCCCTGATCGCCGGTGTGGCCGGGATCGCCGTGCTGGTGGTGCACGCGCAGCAGCAGACGCCGGAGCAGCGGCGCAACGCCGCACCTTGGTGGGGGCTCGCGGTGTACGCCCTCGGGTGCGCGGTGATGATCTCCGGTTCGCGCGCCGCGTTCGGCGAAACGGCCGGGCTGCAGAGCCGGTACAACAGCATGACCGCCGCGCTGTGGATCGCGCTGCTGGTGATCGTGGTCGCCTGGCCCAGGCTGCCGAAGCTGCGCACCGTCACCGTCGCGGGCACCGTGCTGGCCACCGTGGCGCTGGGGGCGCCGATAGCGCAGAGCGTCCGCTCCGACGCACCGAACCAGGACCTGCTCGCCATCGCCGCGCACATCGGGCACCCGGACGCCTTCACCGACCGGTTCCCGGAGCCGGACCGCCTGCTGCCGCGCTTGCAGGCGCTGGGCCACTACCCGTTCTCCCCCGAGTTCACCCTCAACTGCCCCGACGGGCTGGAGCTCGGCGACCGGGTCAGCACCGCGAACTGGCGCCAACCCAGCCAAGGCGCGTTCCGGGAACCCCGCCCGGACGGCCGGGACGTGATCCTCAACGTCGAGACCGACCAGGTCCAGGGCGGGGCGCGGATGCTCAAGGGCTGGGCGATCTCCGGCATCGAGCGCGCCAGCTGCGTCGCGGTGCTCGACCAGAGCGGCACGGTGATCGGCGGCGGCGTCGTCGACATCCCGCGCTCGGACGCCGAATCTCAGACCCCGGGCATCGAGATCGGGCTCGGCTTCGAAGCGGTGGCGCCGGCCCAGCCGGGCCTGCTGCGCGTCGCCTTCCACTTCCCCGACGGCTGGTGGATCCGGCCCCTCACCGAAAGTCCGCAGGTCGCGTCATGACGCATACCCCCTTACCGCAGGTCTCGCTGCTCACCCCGGCGAAGAACGAGCAGGACAACCTGCCGCGGCTGTTCGCCGAGATCAGCGAGGCCATGGAGCAGCAGGACCGCAGCTGGGAGCTGCTGGTCGTCGACGACGGCAGCACCGACGGCAGCTGGCAGGTGATCAGCGAGCACGCGGTGCGGGACCCGCGGATCCGCGGCATCCGGCTGCGCCGCAACTTCGGCAAGGCCGCCGCGCTGGCCGCCGGGGTCGCCGAGGTCCGCGGCGAGCTGCTGGTCACGCTGGACGCCGACCTGCAGGACGACCCGGCCGAGATCCCCCGGCTGCTGGCCGAGCTGGACGCCGGTGCCGACCTGGTCAGCGGGCACAAGGCCAACCGCCAGGACCCGCTGGGCAAGCGGCTGCCGTCGAAGGTGTTCAACTGGTTCACCGGGCTGATCACCGGCCTGAAGCTGTCCGACCACAACTGCGGGCTCAAGGCCGCCCGGACCGAGGTCTACCGGCGGGTTCCGCTGTACGGCGAGCTGCACCGCTACATCCCGGCGCTGGCGCACCAGCTCGGCTACCGGGTCGTCGAGCAGCCCGTGCACCACCGGGCGCGCCTGCACGGCAAGTCCAAGTACGGCCTGGAGCGCTACCTGCGCGGCGCGCTGGACCTGCTCACGGTCGTCGCGCTGACCCGCTACGGGCGGCGCCCGGCTCACCTGTTCGGTGGACTCGGGATGCTGGCCGGGACGATCGGCACGCTGATCCTGCTGTACCTGACCGGGGTGTGGATGTTCACCGACCAGCCGATCGGTACCCGGCCGCTGCTGACGCTGGGCATCCTGCTGGAGATCTTCGCGGTCCAGATGATCTCGGTGGGCCTGCTCGCCGAGCTAGTGCTGCACCGCACGGGCCGGGACCGGGACGTCGAGGTCCTCGTGGCTGATCAGACACCGGTGAAGGCCTCCGCCGCCTGATCCCGCAGCACCTTTTCGAACTGCAGGTTTCAGTCACGACTGAACACAGTTTCAATTGAAACTGTGGTTGACGCAACGACCGGTCCGCTGATCGAC
>NZ_JBEOVY010000036.1:0-34058 GCF_040295745.1 Saccharopolyspora sp. NPDC002686 | reverse complement strand
CCCGTCGTCCACCCGCAGCGGCGGCAGCATCCTCGGCGACAAGACCCGGATGGGCAAGCTCGCCAGCGACCCGGCCTCAGGCGGTGGGGGTTGCCGGGGTGCCGCCCGCGAAGTTCGGGTACACATAGGACACCTTGTGCATCTTGATCTCCTGGAAGGTCTCCGCGCTGGTCACACCGTCGACCTCGGGCAGCCGCTCGTGCAGGATCTGCCACAGGTGCTCGTGGTCGCGGCAGACCAGCTGGACGTAGAGATCCGCGTGGCCGGTGCAGGAGGAGATGTAGGTGATCTCGTCCCACGGCATGAGCGCGTCGATGACCGCCTGCTGACGTCCGATCTGCACCTTGAGCAGGGTGAACGCCATGACGCTGTAGCCGAGCTTGGCCGGGTCGGCGATCGCGGCGATGGTCAGCACGCCGTCGGCCTGCATCCGGTTGGCCCGACCGCGCACGGTGCCCTCGGACACCCCGAGCTCCCGGGCGATCTCGCGGTAGGACGCCCGGCCGTTGAGCTGCAGCAGACTCAGGATCTTGCTGTCGGTCGAGTCCAGCAGCCGCTGGCGGGGTTTGCGCGGAGGAGCGTCGTTTTCCTGTCCCACAAGCGGATCGTAGCTCAACGCGACCACCGGGCGCTGTCACAGCGCGGCGGATCCTCCGTCCACCGGGAAGTTCACGCCGGTGACGAACCTTCCTTCATCGGAGGACAGGAACAGCACCGCGTTGGACACGTCGACCGGTTCCACCCAGGGTTGCGGCAGCGCCAGCAGGGTCGAGGACGCCTCGGCGAACTCCGCTCCGGTCGGGTTCTCCAGGTCCGGCCGGAAAAGCCGCCACACCGCGTCGTTCTGGATCATGTCGGTGTTGCAGTTCGTCGGCGACACCGCGTTCACCCGCACCGAGTGCGGCGCCAGTTCCATCGCCAGCGTCCGCATCAGGCCGACGACCCCGTGCTTGGATGCCACGTAGTGCCCGAACCGCGCGAAGCCCTTGACCCCGGCGTCCGACGAGGTGATCACGATGGAGCCACCGCGACCACCCGCCACCAGGTGCGGGATGCTCGCCTTGCACGTGTTGAACACCCCGGTGAGGTTCACGTCGATCACGTCGCGCCAGTCCGCTTCGGCGATGTCGCGGACCTCGTCGCCGAACTGGAAGATCCCCGCGTTGGCCGCGACGATGTCCAGCCGCCCGAACTCCTCCACCGCCGCGGACAGCCCGCGCTCCAAAGCCGCGTAGTCGCGCACATCGGCGTGGAAGGTGATGATCCGGCGGCCGAGCTTTTCCACCAGGCGAACGGTTTCCGCGAGGTCGTCCTCGGTCGCGGGACGGTAGAAGTCGGAGGTCCGGCCGACCTCGCCGCAGACGTCGGCCGCGACGATGTCCGCGCCCTCTTCGGCGAGCCGCACGGCGTGGCTGCGCCCCTGCCCGCGCGCCGCCCCGGTGATGAACGCGACCTTGCCCTCGACTCGACCAGCCATCTCGGCTCCCCTCTCGTGCGGTTGCGGTCAATCCCGGACCCGCCACTCGATCCGCGACTTGTCCTGCACGCGCTGGCGGTAGTACCAGAGCACGCAGGCGATCATCAGGATGCCGATCCCGACGAGCGTTTCGGTCGCGCCGCCGTAGCCGGTCAAGCTCGGGTTCAGGGTGCCGACGGCGATCGCGAACACGTTGACGACGAACAGCACGACGGCGATCACCGTCCACGGTGCGCCGAGCCGGATCGGCCGCGGCAGGTCCGGCTGGTCCCGGCGCAGGAGGACGAAGGCGCCGACCGCCAGCGTGACCGCGGCGAGGTAGCCGAGGTTGCTGGCCAGCAGGATCGCGATGGGTTCACCGAGCAGGATCAGCACCGCGATGTTGATCAGCATGTCGGTGGTCAGCGCGCGGCCGGGCACCCCGTAGCGGTTGAGCACGCCGAGCTGCCTGATCGTGCCCCCGGAGCGCGAGATGCCGTACAACGACCGGCCGCCGTCGGCGGTGGCGGTCATCATCGCGATGACGAACGCGGCCATGATCGGCAGCTGGCCGATCGACGAGTACTCGCCCAGGATGCGGTCGAACGCGATTCCGATGTAGTTGACCGGGTTCTCGGCGATCACCCCTTCGCCCAGCACGCCCACCGTCACGTACGGCACGACGAAGTAGAGGCCGAGGATGAAAGCTCCGGAGATCCGCAGGGCTTTCGCGGTGTCGCGCACCGGACTCCGGTACTCGGCGGCGAAACTGGCGCACACCTCGGTGCCGTAGGTGGTCCAGGCGGTGATGAAGAACCAGACCACGATCTCCTTCCACCCGAACGGCGAGCTCGTCCCGGAGAAGGTCAGCCGAGTGGTGTCGAAACCCGCGCCGCCGACCAGGAACGGGCCGATCACCAGCACCAGCAGCCCGCCGACCAGCAGCGTCCCGGTCACCTTGGCCACCCCGGCGGCGACCTTGATGCCGAAGTAGTTCAGCGCCCACGCGGCCAGGATCGCGCCGATCGCGATCAGGTAGGGCAGCCCGAGCTCGTGGCCGATCGGCAGCTGGATCGCGAAGTCCACGTCCGGGAAGAACGCCTGCGTGATCATCTTGCCGAGCACGACGCCCTCCACCGACAGCGAGAGCGACCAGCCCATCCAGTAGCCGAACGCCGCGATCGCGCCCAGCGGGGCGAAGTGCCGCTTCCAGCCCTCGTAGGCGTAGACGGAGATCCCGCCGGCGCGGTCCGGGAACATCGCGGCCATCTCGGCGAAGAGGTTGTTCTGCAACCAGGCCAGCAGGCAGGCCACCACCCAGATGGCGATGGCGGTCCACCCGCCGATGGCGCCGATCGTGTAGCCGAGCGTCAGGAAGAGCCCGATCACCATGTTGAGCGAGAAGGTGACGCCATCGCGCCAGGTCAACCGGCGCACCATCGAAGGCGCTTTGCCCGGTTCCTGCTGCAGGCCGTCGTCCAAGCTGGGGCTACCCGCCGAACTCATCGGAATTCTCCTCCAGAGTTACTGCGGCCAGGACGAGGTGTCGAATCCCCGCCCCTCTTGCGGCGTTGCGCAAGCAGCCTGGGCGCTCGTCTACGCAAAGTCAAGGTCGATCCGAGTTTGGCCTACGCAAAACAAACCAAACTTCCTGCACATTGCGCAATTCGTACGCTCGCGCGGCGCCCACCAGGTGGGCGAGCAGGTCCCAGCGCGCGATGCGGCTGGGGATTCGCCGGTCGAGACTGGTGCGGTGGACGACTCCGTCAGGAAACGCGTTCGGGTTGCGGGAATCGTGCAGGGCGTCGGTTTCCGCCCCTTCGTCTACTCGCTGGCGACCGACCTGGGTTTGAGCGGACACGTCGGCAACGACGTGCACGGCGTGTTCATCGAGGTGGCGGGCGCGGCGCCGGAGGTGCGGCAATTCCTCCGCAGGCTCCGGGAGGAGGCCCCGCCGCTGGCCGACGTCGCGCGGATCTCGGTCACCGATGCCGCCGGCCCGCCGGAAGCGGGGTTTCGGATCGTCGAGAGCGACGCTGCCGGGCAGCGGGCGACCATGATCGCCAGTGACGCCGCGACGTGCGCCGACTGCGCGGACGAGATCGCCGATCCCGGGGACCGGCGGTTCGGCTACCCGTTCACCAACTGCACCAACTGCGGACCGCGGTTCACCATCGTGCGGGACGTGCCGTACGACCGCCCGAACACCACGATGTCCGGATTCGCGTTGTGCCCCCGATGCGAAGAGGAGTACCACGATCCGGCGAACCGCCGTTTCCACGCCCAGCCGGTGTGCTGCCCCGACTGCGGTCCGCGGCTGCGGTTCACCGACCGCGATGGCCTGCCCCGGCAGGGTGATCCCCTGGAAGAAGCGGCAGCGGCCTTGACGCGCGGCGAAGTGATCGCGGTGAAGGGGCTGGGCGGCTACCACCTGGCCGTCGACGCGACCAGCGGTGATGCGGCGGCGATGCTGCGCAAGCGCAAGCACCGCGAGGACAAGCCCTTCGCGGTCATGGTCGCATCGGTGGACCAGGCGCGTGCGCTGTGCTCGATCGACGACGCCGAGCAGGCGTTGCTCACCTCCAGGCACCGGCCCATCGTGCTGCTCGACCGGCTATCCGGGGCCCCGATCGCACCGGGCGTCGCGCCCGGGAACCGCCAGCTCGGCGTCCTGCTGCCCTACACCCCGCTGCACCACCTGCTGCTCCGCCGATTCCCCCACCCCATCGTCCTGACCAGCGGAAACATCTCCGATGAGCCGATCGCCTACCTGGACGACGACGCGTTGGAGCAGCTGGGCGAGGTCGCCACCGCCTTCCTGGCGCACGACCGGCCGATCCACATCCGCACCGACGACTCCGTGACCCGGGTCTTCGACGGGCGCCCGATGCTGGTGCGGCGCTCCCGGGGCTACGTCCCGGAACCGGTGGTGCTGCCGTGGTCGTTCCCCCGACCGGTGCTGGCCTGCGGCGCGGAGCTGAAGAACACCTTCGCCGTCGGCAAGGACGAACACGTCATCCCGTCCCACCACATCGGCGACCTGGAGAACTACGCGACGCTGCGGTCGTTCACCAGCGGAATCGCGCACTTCCGGCAGCTCTTCGACATCGAGCCGCAGGTCGTCGCGCACGATTTGCACCCGGAGTACCTGTCGACGAAGTACGCCGTGGCGCTCGACGACGTCGAGCTGATCGGAGTGCAGCACCACCACGCCCACATCGCGTCCTGCCTGGCCGACAACGGCGAGCACGGCCCGGTACTCGGGGTGGCGTTCGACGGGACGGGCTACGGCACCGACGGCTCGATCTGGGGCGGGGAGTTCCTGGTCGCCGACCTGACCGGCTTCCGGCGGCTGGGCCACCTGGAGGCGGTTCCGCTACCGGGTGCGGCGACGGCCATCAAGCAGCCCTGGCGGACAGCGGTCTCCTACCTCGCCGAGAGCGACCTCCTGCGCGCTGACCTCGAAGTGCTGCAGCGCAATCCGAAGTGGACGGAAGTGGCCGCGCTGGCGCGCGACGGCCACCACGCGCCGCCGACCTCCAGCGCCGGGCGGCTGTTCGACGCCGTGGCGGCGATCGTCGGAGTGCGGGATGCGATCAACTACGAGGGCCAGGCGGCGATCGAGCTGGAACAGCTGGCCGCCGACGGCGAACCGGGGTGCTACCCGGTGTCGATCAGCGGCGGTCCGGTGCTGCGGGTGCGCGGGGCGGACCTGGTCCGTTCGGTCGTGGCGGACCTTCGCGCCGCGACGCCGGTTCCGATGATCGCGGCGAAATTCCACAACGGCCTGGCGGCCGCCGTGGTGGAGGTCTGCGTCCGGCTCCGGCAGTCGACCGGAATCGGCACCGCTGCGCTCTCCGGCGGCGTCTTCCAGAACGTGCTGCTGCTGGGCCGCGTTGTGGAAATGCTGCGCCGCAAGGACTTCCGAGTGCTGCTGCACTCCCAGGTCCCGGCCAACGACGGCGGTATCAGCCTGGGACAAGCCGCCATCGCAGGGGCCCTGTGCCGACAACGGCTTTAGCGCTTGGCCCCGGACGCCCGTGAGTACTTTGGGCTGCTATAGCAACCCAAAGTACTCACGGTCCCGAGACGTCCTGGGTGGTGAGCCAGGCGTACCAGTCGTCGAGGCCCCTCCCGGTCGATACCGACAGCTGCCGCACCTGGGCGCGCGGGTTGACCTCCGCCGCCGCCTCGACGAAGCGGTCCACGTCGAAGTCGAGGTGCGGCAGGAGGTCGATCTTGTTCAGCAGCACCAGATCCGCCGAGCGGAACATGTGCGGGTACTTCAGCGGCTTGTCCTCCCCCTCCGCCACCGAGGCGAGGACCACCCGGGCGCTCTCGCCGAGGTCGAACAGCGCCGGGCACACCAGGTTCCCGACGTTCTCGACGAACACCACCGATCCGTCCGGCGGCTCCAGCGCGCGCAGCCCGTCGGCCACCGTGGTGGCGTCCAGGTGGCAGCCGGTGCCGGTGTTGATCTGCACCACCGGGCAACCGCCCTCGCGCAGGCGGGCCGCGTCGAGCCCGGTCTCCTGATCGCCCCCGATGACCGCGACCGGCGCTCCGCCGAACTCGCGCGCGGTGCGGGCCAGCAGGCTCGTCTTGCCGGAGCCGGGCGAGCTCATCAGGTTGACCAAGGTGATGCGCTTGGCCCGCAGGAGGTCCCGGTTCTCGGTGGCGAGACCGTCGTTCTTGGCCAACACCCGTTGTTCGAGGACGACCGTTCGGGACGTGTCCTCATCGCAGCCGCACGTGCCGCACATCTAAGCCACCTCCACTGCCTTGATCCGGAGTTCCTGCCCGGCGACCACCGCCAGGTCCACGCTGCCGCACGAGCAGCGCGCGAGCAGGTCGTCCATTTCGACCTCCGCCCCGCACGAACGGCATTCACCGCGTCCGGCGGGCTCGACGACGTCCAGGCGCGCGCCCGCCAGCCGGGTTCCGTCGGCCACCAGCTCGAAGCAGAACCGGATCGCATCCGGCACCACGCCGGAAAGCCGCCCGATCTCCAGGTGGACGGACGTGATCACCGGGTCTTCGACCGCCTCCAGCACCGCGTCCACGATGCTCTCGGTGATGCCGAGTTCGTGCACGGCTAGCAGATCCGCGGCAGCGGATCGCCCACCAGCAGATCGACGATCCGGGTGCCGCCGAACGTCGTGTTCAGCAGCACCAGGCCCGGTGGATCGTCCCCGACCCGCCCGATCAGCGCGGCTTGCTCCCCCAGCGGGTCCGAGCGCATCGCCGCCAGCGCCGCCTCCGCGTGCTCCCCGGGGACGACCGCGACGATGCGCCCTTCGCAGGCCACGTACAGCGGATCGATCCCCAGCAGCTCGGACGCACCGCGGACTTCGGCCCGCACCGGGACCGCGGCCTCGTCCACGACCACGGCCACCTCCGCAGCCCGGGCGATCTCGTTGAGCACCGTCGCGACACCGCCGCGGGTGGCGTCGCGCAGCGCCCGGACCTCCGGCACCGCCGCGAGCAGGTCCGCGACCAGCCCGTGCACCGGTGCGGTGTCGGAGACCACGTCGGAGTCGATGTCCAGCTCACCGCGGGCGAGCATCACGGTCACCCCGTGATCGCCGATCGGCCCGGAGACCAGGACGGCGTCGCCCGGGCGCGGGGTGCCGATCCCGAGCCGGTGGCCGGTGGCCAGCACACCGACGCCCGAGGTGTTGATGTAGCAGCCGTCCGCCTTGCCCTTCTGCACGACCTTGGTGTCGCCGGTCACCACCTGCACGCCGGCCGCCCGCGCAGCGGCCGCCATCGATTCGACGATTCGGGTCAGGTCGGCGACCGGGAAACCCTCCTCCAGCAGGAAACCCGCCGACAGGTAACGCGGCGTCGCACCGGAGACCGCGAGGTCGTTGACCGTGCCGTTGACGGCCAGGTCGCCGATGTCGCCACCGGGGAAGAACAGCGGGGACACCACGAACGAGTCGGTGGTGAAGGCCAACCGGTGGCCGTCCACCGGCAGTTCCGCGCCGTCTTCGAGCGGTTCCAGCAGTTCGTTGCGGAACGCCTCCAGGAACACCGCCTCGACGAGGGTCTGCGTGGCCTTCCCGCCGGAGCCGTGCGCGAGGGTGATCCGCTCCTCCCGCACCTTCGGCTTTCGGCGGCGGGCCCGCTCGATGCGGTCGAGCACCTGCTGCTCGGGATCGCTCAGGCCCGCCTGGTGTTCGGTGCTCACGTCCGGCTCGCCTCCTTGACCCGTTCCCGGCTGAACCGCCCGAAGTTGTAGTAGGCCGCGCAAGCGCCTTCCGGCGAGACCATGCAGGTGCCGATCGGCGTCTCCGGGGTGCAGGCGGTGCCGAACACCTTGCACTCCCAAGGTTTGAGGACGCCCTTGAGCACCTCGCCGCACTGGCAGGACTTGGGATCGGCCACCCGCACGCCCGGCAGGTCGAAGCGGCGCTCGGCGTCGAACTCCGCGTAGGAGTCGCGCAGCCGCAGCGCGGAGTGGGAGATGAAGCCCAGCCCGCGCCACTCGAAGTACGGGCGCAGCTCCATCGTCTTGGCGATCGCCGCCAACGCGGTCTTGTTGCCCTCCCAGGGCACCACGCGCTTGTACTGGTTCTCGACCTCGCAGCGCCCCTCCGCCAACTGCTTGAGCAGCAGGTATATCGACTGCATGATGTCCAGCGGTTCGAAACCCGCGACCACCACGGGCTTGCCGTAGTCGCGGGCGATGAACTCGTAGGGCCGGCAGCCGATGACCGTGGACACGTGCCCCGGCCCGAGGAACCCGTCCAGCCGAAGGTCCGGGGAGTCCAGGATCGCCTTGATGGCCGGGATGATCGTCACGTGGTTGCCGAAGACGGAGAAGTTCTCCAAGCCCTCCTGCTCGGCGCGCAGCAGCGTCATCGCCGTCGACGGCGCGGTGGTTTCGAACCCGATGGCCATGAACACCACGTGCCGGTCGGGGTCCTGCCGGGCGAGCTTCAGCGCGTCCAACGGCGAGTACACCATGCGGATGTTGGTGTCCTCGGCGTTGGAGTCGAAGAAGTTCCCGGCGCTGCCCGGAACTCGCATCATGTCGCCGAAGGAGGTCATGAGCACGTCGGGTTGGCGCGCGATGTGGATGGCGTCGTCCACCCGCCCCATCGGGATCACGCACACCGGGCACCCCGGCCCGTGGACCAACGACACGTTCTCCGGCAGGTAGTCCTCGATGCCGTGCTTGTAGATGGTGTGGGTGTGCCCGCCGCAGACCTCCATGAACTTGTACTGGCGTCCCGGCTCGCACAGCGCTGCGATCTCGGCCGCCAGCGCCCGCGCCTTGTCCGCGTCCCGGTACTCGTCGACGAATCGCATCGGTCCCCCAGTCACTCGATGCGCGAATCGTGCAGCGCGTCGATCTCGTCGGTGTAGGTCTGCCCCAGTCCCTCCAGGAACTCCAGCACCGCACGGGCCTCATACTCATCCACTGTGGACAAGGCGAAGCCGACGTGGATCAGGATCCACTCGCCCGGCTCCGGCGGCGGGTCGAGCAGGCTGATGTTGATGTTGCGGCGCACGCCGCTGACCTCGACCTTGGCCAGGTCCGGCCGGTCCGGGAGGATCTCCAGGACCTCACCGGGGATCGCCAGGCACATCGGCGGCTCCTCCCGATCCCAATGCCATCAGGGTCATCTCCCACAGGGCGTGGTACAGCGTCGTCTGCGCTTCCTGGATGCGGTGCACCGACGCCGACGGCACCACGAAGAGGTGGTCGACGTGCTCGGATTCCGCCATCCGCCCGCCCTTGTCACCGGCGATGCCCACGGTGAGCAGGCCGCGCTGCGCGGCCTCCGCGAAGGCGCCCAGCAGGTTCGCGGAATTGCCGCTGGTGGACAGGCCGACCGCGATGTCGCCCCGGCGGCCGAAGGCACCGATCTGGCGGGCGAACACCACGTCGAAGCCGATGTCGTTGGACAGGGCGGTGACCACTGCGATGTCGCTGGTCAACCCGATCGCTGGGAGGGGGCGCGCCGACCGCCCCGGGCTGAGGAACAGGCTGGCCAGGTCCTGGGCATCGGTGGAACTGCCGCCGTTGCCGAAGGTCAGCAGTCTCCCGCCGGCGGCGAAGCGCGCGGCCATCGCCGAGGCGCAAGCGACGATCTCGGCGCGGTAGCGGCTCTTGACCTGCTCGCGCAGGCCCATGATCTCGCGCGCCTTGTCCTCCGTGGATTTGCGCACCTCGTCCAGCACCGCGTCGACGTCACCGTCCGAGGTCGACAGGAACGGGTAGAGCGATGCGACGGCATCGGTGTCCGCGTCCAAGGCGCTCACTCCTCCACGATCGCGATCGACTCACCGGCGTGGACCAGCACCACGTCACCAGGACCAGCGGGGACCAGGGCGATGCTGACCACTTCCTCACCGGTTTCGGTGGCCACCGCGGCGAACTCGTCGTCCAGCAGCCGCAGCACCCGGACCTGCACGGCCTCGTCCGAGCAGGTCACGCAGGAGTCCCCGGAGCAGGCCCGCTCCTCGGCGTTCATGCGCTCACCGCCTGCCGCAGGGCTCCCGGGTGCTCGAAGAACACGTGCACCAGCTCCCACAGGACGTGGTACGTGGTCACGTGCACTTCCTTGACCACGCGGGGATCCCGGGACCGCGCGATCAGCACGTGGTCGACCGCGTCGTCGGCCATGCCGCCGCCGTCGCCGCCCGCCAGACCGACGGTGAGCAGCCCCAACCGCCGGGCTTCGGCCAGGCCGCGGCGGACGTTCCCGCAGTTCCCGTCGGTGGACAGGCCCAGCGCGATGTCCTGCGGGTCGGCGAGGCAGCGGAGCTGGTGGGCGAACACCTCGTCCATGCCTTCGCCGATGGCCACCCCGGTCACGGTCGCGACATCGGCGGTCAGCGACATCGCCGGCAGGGCCCGCTTGCCCACGATCACCGGGTGCACGAACTCCACGGACACGTGCTGGGCGTCCGTGCTCGGCCCGCCGTTGCCGAAGACGATGAGCTTGCCGCCCGCGTGGAACCGGGTGGCCATCGCGTGGCACGCCCGCGCGACCCGCTCGGCGTCGCCCACCAGCGCCTGCAGCGGTGGCACCCGCCGCTCGAAGATCTCGTCGACGGCGCGCGCCGCGACTTCTTCGGACCACGGCATCGAGGTCACATCCTCACTAGCAGTCGTGCGGGCGCACCCACGCTAAGGGCGTCCCGATGTCGCAACAACTCGATCTGCTTGTCCGGCAATCACATTCGGGTCATCTTCAGGTATCGGGCCAATGCGGGACATTCCCGCACGAGCACCACCAGCGCGACCACGGCGAGCGCTCCGAACACCGCGCAGACCGCCTTGCGCGAAGTGCACTTCTCATCCTTCATCGCCGACCCCTTCCCCCGATCCGGCGTTCTCCACGAGATCGTCCACAACGGACATCACGACGCCGAGCACGCGGTCGTCGATCTCCGCACCGCAACCGACCGCGGTGATCTGCGCGCAACCCGGCTCCAACCACGCGGGCGGTGGACCGAGTTCACCCGGCCCCAGTTCTGCGGACAGCAGGAGCGCGGCGTCGTAGTCCTCCAGCGCGCGCAGCAGATCGTGCCGCCGGAGGCCGAAGTCCGCGACGCGGACTCCCGGCGGGAGATCGCGTCCGCGAAGGGCTTCGACGACCGCGCCCACGCCTCGCTCAGCGGGCTTGAAGCCGTCGCCCGCACCAGCGACCAGCACCCGGCGCGCGCTGCCTCCCGGCAGCGGTTCGAGTTCTTCCGGGTCGAAGAAGAAGCGGTGGCCGAGTTGGCTCATCGGGCCGAGGTCCACCGCGGTGTCGCCGAGCAGCGACACGGCCACGTAGACCCGGCCGTCGGCGCCGTGTTCGACACCGTCGACCTCCGCGAGCTTGCCCGCGAGCGCGAGGTCGACGATGTCGGCCCGCCGGGACGGCCGCAGCCTGACCCGCGTCCCGACGTCCGGCACGGTCACGACGCGTCCTGCTCGGCGTTGCGCAACAGCGAGGCGATCGCCTCGTCCCAGGTGCCGAAGGCGCGGGCGCGCCGGTAGTCGTGCAGGCGCGAGAAGCTGCTGCGCGTGATCCGCACCCAACGGGTGTCGCCGAGGGCCTCGTGCCACCGCTGCGCCGCGAGCTCGAAGGTGGCTTCCTGGGACCAGTCGATCTGCGTCGTCCGCAGCCGTTCGTCCGGCCCCAAGTGGAAGACCGTGCCGCTGAACAGGAAGTCCAGCGGTACCGGACCGCTTCGCACCGCGTGGAAGTACTTCGCGACGGCGAGTTCGACATCATCGGTGCAGGCGACCGGCAGCGGCACCGCGACGCGGTCGGTGAACGGGCCGACGACCGTGGTCAGCCGCGTCCAGGGCAGCGGGCGCAGCGTCGTCGCCCAGCGCTGCGGGGCGCCGAACAGCTCCGCGAGTTCGTCCCGCTCCGCACGCTCGTAGCGGCGGCGGGCCGGGGCGATGCGGATCGCCGTGGTCAGCGTGATGGAGCGCACCGGGCCGCCGCTGGTCCGGTGGATGTCGAGCTCGAAGTGCAGCGCGGGCACCGCGGTCAGGCGTGCCGGTTCCGCCCCGGTGATGGCGAAGGACAGCTCCGGTGCGGTCATGCCGGCGACAGGTTCGGCATCGACGACAGGATCGGGTCCCGCCGGCCCGCGCAGATCCCGGTGGACCTGCGAGCCGTCGAAGTTCCGTCCGGCCGATGACCCGGCTGGCGCTCGTAGTTCCCGACGCTGTTGCCCTGCGGAACGCCCCGGAGGTGCGCCGGAGCGTCGCGGCGCACCTGCGGTTCACCGACTTCGATCATGCGTGCCTCCTCGGGATCCGCCTTCTCGCAGGCGTGCGAAGTACTCGTCGACCTGACGCCAGACCTCGCTGCCACCGCTGAAGCCGCGCCAGTGCGTGCGCAGGAGGGCCACCAGCCGGTAGCACTCGTCCAGCGGGAGCAGCCACGCCGACGTCACGTCGTGCAGCCGGTCGATCAGCAGCGCCTCGACATCGCTGTCCATTGCGGACAGTCGTGGATTCGCTGCGACCAGCCGCCGCCAGCTGTCGGCATCGACGTCGGACCGCATGGTGCCGACCGGGTTCGGGTAGAACGCGGTGACCCGGTCGTCCGCGTCGCGGTGCACGAAGAACGCCAGCCCGACGGGAATGCCGAAGCTCGCCCACTGCACGTCGTCCAGCTCGAACTCCGCGAGCAGCCGCGGGCGCGACCGGATGAGCCGGTAGTGGCCGCCGCCGGCGGCGTGGTGGTCGAACAGCACACCGCACGCCGGGCAGGCGCACGACAGCGCCCCGGTCTCGGTGTTGAGCACGTGGCGGTGCTGGTCCGCCAGCTCGTCCGAGCAGAGGTCGCAGCGCTGCGCCGATCCGGTCGGTGTCCGGGTCCGGCGGTGGGCGAACTCGCGCAGCGTCGAGGGCATCGCGCTCACCGCTCCCCGACCGGGAACAGGTCCTCGACGGGGATCACGGTCGACGGCTCCGGTGCCACGGCCCGGATCTCGACGTCGTCGAGTTCGGGCGCCGCCGCCAGCACCACCTCCCGCGCGGATCCGCGCAGCTGCGCCGCCGTGGACTGGCAGCCCCGGACCGCCACCTCGAGCACGGCCACACCCGCTTGCACGTCGAGCAGCCGGAGCGACTCGGCGCCGAACGCCGTCCGCACCTCGGCCAAGGCCTCGCCGATCCGGTCCTCCACACTGACCGGGTGAAGGTCGTGCACCAGCAGCAGGTGCGACACGAGCTCGTCGCGGGCGAACTCGCGCACCAGGTCGGGACCGGCGCGCTCCACCATCCGCGCCAGGCACTCCCCGTACAGGCCCACGACGGCCTGCACCGCCTCGATCGCGTGCGCCCCGGCGACCGGTTCGTTCCCGGGCCCCAGGTCGGACAGCAAGGTCTCAGCGCGCTCGATCTCGTCGCGGACCTGCTCGTCGTCGCGAGGCATGGTCAGGCACCCGCGCCGAACATCGGTGAATGCGTGCGCTCCAGCACGCGCCCGCCACCCAGGTACATGTGCACGCCGCAAGGCAGGCACGGGTCGAAGCTGCGCACCGTGCGCATGATGTCGATGCCCTTGAAGTCCTCGCGCCCGTTCTCCTCGAAGATCGGCATCCCCTGCACCGCGTCCTCGTACGGCCCCGGTGTGCCGTAGCTGTCGCGCGGGCTGGCGTTCCACGGCGTCGGCGGGTACGGGTGGTAGTTGGCGATCTTCCCGTCCTTGATCACCAGGTGGTGCGACAGCACACCTCGAACCGCCTCGTGGAAACCGACCCCGATCGCCTCGTCGGGGACGTCGAAGTCCTCGAACACCTTGGTGTTGCCTCTGCGCACCTCCGCCAGCGCGCGGTCCAGGAAGTACTGCGCCATCGCGGCCGCGTAGGCGACGAAGTAGATCCGGGCCCGGTTGCGCTCCAGCGTGTTGGGGAACCGCGGCGGGGTCCACTCCAGCTGCATCTCGGACGTCGACTGCCCCTTGCCCAGGTCGATCTGCACGCTGTGCCCGGTGGACCGCACGTAAGGCGTGTTGACCTGCCCGGCCAGCGCGGTCGCCCACAGCCGCGCGATCGCACCGCCCCCGGTGTCCAGCGCCAGGTGGTCCCCGGTGCGCTTGTCGAACCAGCGCGGGCTCATCACCCAGCTGTACCGGCCGCCGTCGAGGTCCCGCTTCTGCGGCTGGGGCAGCGTCGTCTGGTTCCAGGGGTGGCGCTGGTCGACGGGGTTGCCCAGCGGGTCCTGCTGGACGAAGGTCTGCTCGTTCACCCAGTCCTCGTAGTAGGAGCTGCCCAGCAGGATGCGCATGCCCAGGTTGATCTCGACGAGGTCGGTGGTGAGCAGCTCGTTGTCGAGCACGATCCCCGGGCTCACGTACATCGCGCGGCCCCACTCGGTCATGTTCCGGTAGTCGTAGTCGACGACGTCCGGGTCCTGGAAGGATCCCCAGCAGCCGAGCATCGTGCGGCGCCGGCCGACCTCCTCGTAGCCGGGCAGCGCCTCGTAGAAGAAGTCGAACACGTCGTCGTTCATCGCGACCGCGCGCTTGATGAAGTCCAGCACCCGCACCAACCGCACCTGGTAGTCGGTGAACAGCTGCGGGGTGGCGACCGTGCCGACCCCGCCCGGGTAGAGCGTCGAGGGGTGCACGTGCCTGCCCTCCATGAGGCAGCACATCTCCCGGGTCACGCGCGACACCGCGAGCGCGGCCTTGTACGTCTCGCCCTCGAACGGGTTGTACGACCGCATGATGTCGGCGATCGTCCGGTGCCCGTGGATGTGCCCGCGCGGCGCTTCGGTCTGCTCGGCCCGCCGCAACATCGACGGGTTGGTCTCCGACACCATCTTCTCGCAGTAGTCGACGAAGACCATGTTGTCCTGGAAGATGGTGTGGTCGAACATGAACTCCGCGGCCTCGCCCAGGTTCACGATCCACTCGGCCAGCGGCGGGCTCTTCACGCCGTAGGCCATGTTCTGCGCGTAGATCGAGCACACCGCGTGGTTGTCCCCGCAGATCCCGCAGATCCGGCTGGTGATGAAGTGGGAGTCGCGCGGGTCCTTGCCCTTCATGAACACGCTGTAGCCGCGGAACACCGACGAGGTGCTGCGGCACTCGACGACCTCGTCGTTATCGAAGTCCACTTTGGTGTAGATGCCGAGGTTGCCGACGATCCGCGTGATCGGATCGAACTCCACCTCGACGAGGTTCCGCTGCTCCGCACTCATCCGGCCGTTACCTCCGCTTCGATCAACGCGGCTCGTAGCCGCTGGTCAGCTTCGCCCGGTTGTGCCGCCACTTCGGTTCCCGGTTCGCGCTGCGGTTGGTGATCCCGCGCATGGTCCGGACGAACGGGCCGTACGCGCCCAGCAACTTCGACGAGAGACCGCCGCCCGGCGGCTCGTCCATGAACGGCATGAACTTGTCCGGGAATCCGGGCATCGTGCAGCCGATGCAGATCCCGCCCACGTTCGGGCAGCCGCCGATGCCGTCCATCCAGCCGCGCTTGGTCACGTTGCAGTTGACCACCGGACCCCAGCACCCGATCTTCACCTGGCACTTCGGCGAGTTGTAGTCGTGGGCGAAGTCGGCCTGCTCGTAGTAGCCGGCGCGGTCGCAGCCCTCGTGCACGGTCTTGCCGAACAGCCACGTCGGACGCAGTTGCTCGTCCAGCGGGATCGTGGGCGCCAGCCCGGCGGCCTGGTGCAGCAGCCACAGCAGCGTCTCCATGAAGTTGTCCGGCTGCACCGGGCACCCGGGCACGTTGACGATCGGCAGCCCACCGGCGGAGCGGAAGTCCGCCCCCAGGTAGTCGGCCAGCCCCATGCAGCCCGTCGCGTTGCCCGCCATGGCGTGGATTCCGCCGTAGGTGGCGCAGGTTCCGGCCGCCAGCACGGCCCACGCCTTGTGCGCCAGCCGGTCGAGCCACTCGTTGAGGGTGCGCGGCTCGCCGGTCTCCGGATCGTTGCCCATGGACGTCCAGTAGCCCTTGCCGTTGATCCGCTCGTTCGGGATCGAACCCTCCACCACCAGGATGAACGGCCCCAGCTCGCCGCGGTCGGCCTGGTGGAACGCGGCCATGAAGTCCGCACCGGTCTCGTAGGCCAGGACCTTGTTGTGCAGGTGCACCTTCGGTATCCCCGGAACCGTGCCCAGCACCACGTCCTCGATGCTGGGCAGCGTCGCGTTGGTCACCGACACAGTGTCGCCGTCGCAGCTCATCCCCTCCGAGGTCCAGAGGATGTGGACCTCGTCGAGGTTCGACGGCGCGGACGCAGTGCTGCTCATACGTCACCCCGGATCTTCGGTTCCCGCCGGCCGCCCTGTGACACCGGCTCCCCCTGACGGCCGACAGCGGCGGCGAGGCCCGTCGCCACCGTAAGGCCGATGGCGTTGTGCAGCAGCAGGATCATGCCCGGCCGGCCGGCTTCTGCCACGCCTCGACCAAACCGGCGACGAGCTCGCGCACGGTGCTCGCACCCGCGTCCACCGACGCCGCGATCCGGTCGGTGAGTCCCCACCGGTACGAGCAGTCCTCCGGCTCGCAGCCGACCACCAGCACCCGGTTCAGCCGCACGCCGAGGCCCTTGCAGCAGGCGAGCACCTGATCCGGGTTCATCGCGTGGGCCTCCACCCCGGACGAGGGCTCGATCGCGTCGAGGTCGGGTTCGACCACCGAAACGGTTCCCGGTGCCGCACCCCGCGCCATCGCATCGACGAGGATCAGCACGTCGTAGCCGTTCATCAGCTCGTAGGCCAGGTGCACGCCCCGGATTCCGAAGTCCTCGACCCGCACTCCCGCGGGCGGGTCCAGGGCCAGCCGGTCGGCGACCGCGACCCCGAAACCGTCGTCGCCCAGGAACACGTTGCCCACTCCTGCGACCAGGATCCGCAGCGGCCTCGTCATTTCCGGTCTCCTCGGTAGCGGATCGCGCCGTGCAGCCGGGAGAGCTCCTCGGCGGAAAGCCGCTCGGCGCGGTCGATGATCGCGGCGGCCTTCGGGTCGGTTTCCCTCGCCTCCCGCTTCTCGTCGTCGGTGAGGGTCATCGTGCGCAGGGTGAGGATTTCGTCGATCTCCGTGGCATCGAACAGATCCCCCGGGCTCTGCGGCGCGATGGCCGGGTAGTCGTAGAGGATGATCGGGGCGGACAGCACCACGTCGCGCTCCCCCGGTTCGCCGACCAGCACCGGCCAGGTGTGCTCGTTCCGGCACCTCCGCGCGGCCTCGCGGGCGTGCTCGGGCGGGTCGAGCAGTGAAACGAACTGCCCTCCGCGCAGGGCGAGCACCACGTGGGTCGAAACCAGGGAGCACCGCAACATCTCCGCACGCGTGGTCGACCCGGGATGCCAGGACGTCCTGTTCTCGACCACCACCGCCAGGCGCCGCAGGCCGTGTCCGACGGGAATCGTGCTGATCCGGATCGTCCCCCGCAGCGGCAGCCAGCTCTCCCGTTCGTCCTCCCCGCCCGGCAGTTCGAACGGAACTTCCGCGGTCGCATCCGCCGCCACCGTCGCGCCGATCTCCTGGAGATCGCCTTCATCCCAGTCCGGGTCGGCCTTGCGGGTGCGCAGGTGCAAGCAGCGCACCAGGACGTCCAGTTCCGCACCGGGTTCCGCGGCGAACAGGCATTCCGTTCGAGCGCTGGACGGCTCGGACTGCTCGCCCGGCGGTGCCAGCACGCCGAACTGCCAGCGCATCCGGTTCTTCACCGCCGACGCCCGGTAGGGGTACAGCAGATAGCCTTCGAACAACACCGCGTCGGCTACCGCGCGCGCCGCGTCCACGCCCATGGGTCCACTCCGTCCGGCACCGGAACGTCAATCCGCTTGCAGTGTCAGCCGATCCGCACCGACCTGCGCGATCAAAAACCCGCACGCGTGGCACCGCCTGCGGCTCGCCGGCCGACCACCGGATCGACGGGATCGCGCGTTGAGCGCAGTGCCGGGGAACCAGCGCTGATCACCCTTTTTCTGGATGAGCGTTTCGACTCGTGCTATGCCGAAATTTCAAACGGACGACCCTTTTCCTCATCCGATGTGAAATTCCAACGGCGATAGCGACCTGGCAAAATGTCAGCGAAACGATCTGGCACATCATCCGTGCTGACGAGAACGGGTTTCGGTCGAGCGCGCCCGCTCGGTGAGCGCATCGCGTTCTCCGTTCACGGGCGTCGGGACGGGAAGAGTCCGCTGACCAGCCGGGTGATCCTCGGCGACGGTGAAAGGCCGAGCTCGCGTTGGAGGGAGGCGCGGTAGCGGCGGTAGTGCGCTACTGCGTCGGCGGGGTTGCCTTCGGCGAGGTAGATCTCGATCAGCACCCGGTGCGCGGTTTCCCGCATCGATGCGATCGCGATGGCCGAGAGCGCAGCGTGCATTACCCCCAGAAAGTGCTCGCTGGCAAGGAGTTCGCGCGCGAAGGTCTCGAGCGTGTGCAACCGGACCTGGTCCCACCGCTGGCGTTCCAGCGCGAGCCAGTCGTCGGTCCAGGAGGGCAGCAGTTCGCTGCCCAGCATCGCGATCAGCCTTTCTCGTTCGGAGTTGTTCGGCCCGCACCACCCTTCGTCGTTGATTCGCTGGCTGCAGTCCAGGATTTCACGGAGGTCCACGCTGACCGACGGTTCCAAGCCGAGGCGCGCACCGTCGCGCTCGATGATCGTCGTGTCGCCGCAACGGTGTCCCTGGCACAAGGCAGACCTGACGTTGGCCAGGGCCCGGCGCAGCGAGTTGTCCGGCCACAGCTCCTCGGCCACCCGAATCCGAGGAACCCGCACGTTGTCGTGCAGCGCGAGGAAGGCGATTAATCGCTCGGCACCGCGCGGAAGCTTGATCCGCTCCCCGTGGACGGCCAACTCGAAGTCTCCGAGCAGCGTGACGTGCGCACCGTTGGGCGTCGGACCCATAGCCACCCCCAGAACCGGTGTTCGGCGGCTGCCGCTTGGCAGACCGCCACAATGTTGCCCGCACGGTTCCAAGATCGCCCATGCCGACGTGCCTGCCACGTCCTTCGTGTGTCGCGGCAGCGTCCGGTGCGCATCGTCGCGACGTTGCGTCACGAGGAAGCCGGTGCTGCACGGTGTTCGTGGAAACCGGAGTCACCGGTCCCGCTGAAAGCGCTTGGGGCACGCCATAAGAACGCCTCTGGCACACCCAGTTGACGCGCGGAGCGTTTGGCAGGGGAAGGCGAAGTCGCATCCTGGGGACATGGCAGCGAAGGCTCGCAGTCGCGGTGAACCAGGCGTGGGCGGGGGAATCCGGTGCGCCGGCCCGCGGCTCGACGCACGATCGACCACGGCACCACCGCGGCCGCAATTGCCGTTTGCCAGGATTGCCCACCATTGGGTGCGGTTTTACACTGGACACGCACTAGGGAGATCCGCGCGGAACTGGCCAGTGCGTTCTTTCGCAACCACCGGGACATCACCGGAGGAGTGCGTCAAATCTGTTCATCCATCAAATCTGGAGTGATGAACAATGCTGGATGACCTCATCGAAGCGGTGTCGCCGCAGCTTTCCGCGCCAGTGACCAGAAATCCGGCCGACACCGTGCCCATCAGCGAAGACGGCATCAGCCAGTCGATCTTCGGATACAAGGGGTTCACCATTTTCTTCGCCGGCGACGACGACGAATGATGTTGCTGGACAACGAACCCACGCGCTGCCGGAAGAGAAGAAGGGAGCGATGAACGATGCCCGAGAGCCTCATCGAGGTGGTGTCGCCGCAGCTTTCCGCACCGGTGACCAGAAAGCCGATCGACACCGCCGCCACCGGCGAAGACGGTATCGGTCAGTCGATGTTCAGATTGGGCGAATTCACGATCGCATTCGCCGGCGACGATGACGAATGACTTTGTTCGACACCCGGTCCGCGTGCTACCGCAGCCGGAGAAGGAGCGATGAACGATGCCCGAGAGCCTTATCGAGGTGGTGTCGCCGCAGCTTTCCGCACCGGTGACCAGAAAATCGATCGACACCGCCGCCATCGGTGAAGACGGGGTGAGCCGGTCGATGATCGACCTTCCGATTCCCGGGGTGAACATTCCGTTCGCCGGGGACGACGACGAGTGATGGGACAGGTGCCGGTCGGGCCCGTCCGGACCTGGCCGGCACCCCGTTACCGGCCCGGACACCGAATCGGCCGGTGAAGGAGCGCTCCGGATGTGCGAACTGTCTGCCATTCCCGGACTCGCCGATTTGCAGAAGCGGACAATCGGAGACGAGCGCATTCGCGTCGCCGTGTTGGACAGCCCGGTCGACTTGGAACATCCGGTGTTCGCCGACGCCAAGGTGCGGCAAGAGGCGCCGTTCTGGTCCGAGGACGGTGCCGGTAGCGCCGACGAAGCGCACGGCACAGCGGTGGCGAGCGTGATCTTCGGCGGACCGGACAGCGCGGTTCCGGGTGTCGCCCCTCGGTGCCAGGGGATCGTCATTCCCATCTTCTCCGCAGGACACGACACCACCTCGCAACTGGAGCTGGCCAGGGCCGTCGAATTCGCCGTCGACGCCGGCGCGCACCTGATCAACATCAGCGGAGGCCAGCTGACCGAATCCGGCGCCGCCGAGGACGTCCTGGCCAAAGCGGTGCGCTACTGCCAGGACCGCGGCGTGCTGGTGCTGGCGGCGGCGGGCAACGACGGGTGCTTCTGCATGCACGTGCCCGCCGCGTTGCCATCGGTCATCGCGATCGGTGCCATGGACGACGCGGGCCGACCGATGCCGATGAGCAACTGGGGACCGGCCTATCAACGTCACGGCCTGCTGGCCCCCGGCGAGAACGTTCGATGCGCTGTACCCGGCGGTGACGACACCCGCAGGAGTGGCACCAGCTTTGCCACCCCGATCGTGACCGGCGTCGCAGCGCTGCTGCTGAGCCGCCAGCTTCGCGCCGGCCGGGATCCTGATCCGCTCGAGTTGGGCGCCGCCCTGCTCGAGAGCGCGGACCCCTGCGAACTGGACGATCCCGTGGCCTGTCTCCGCTTCCTGACCGGGAAACTCAACGTGGAAAGGGCGATGAGCGTTATGAGCACCGATGAAACCGCGGTACCCGCAGCTACCGGCACCGAGATCGATCCGCAGGAAGATCCGCCGCAGGCGTGCGCGTGCGGCGGCCACGCCGAGGGCGGCGGGTGCACCTGTGCCGATGCGCCGGCCGATGACCGGCAGGCACCCGAAACCGCTGTGGTCGGCTCCCAGGAGGTACCCGACCTCGATGCGGTCGGTGCTCAGCGGACGCTCGAGACCGAGATGCCGCCGATCCCGTCGCGGAGCGCGTCACGGGCCCCCGAAGTGGTGCCGTCCGCCGAGAAATCGCACGCGTCACCGGTGTACGCGATCGGCACGCTGGGCTTCGACTTCGGCACCGAGGCGCGCCGCGACTCCTTCAAGCAGCAGATGCGGCCGAGGTGGGCGCCCGGTGGCACGCCGGTCGAGATCTCCGATCGCAGGATCGAGGAGGCGACCATCCGGCAGGTCAGGATCAAGACCTCGGGCGGGAAGCACACGATCACCGGTGGACAGCTCGAATCCGGGTACCTGATCGACGAGCAGAAGAAGACGTCGAAAGGCATCAGCGGCGGCAGCATCACCCAAGCGACGTTCGACTCCGGCGAGATCAAACCGGACGACGTGTACCCCGACCACCAGATGCTCGCGAATGCCACCATCACCAACGCCAACGTCAGCGGAGCGACGGAATCCATCCCGATCGCCGCCAACCCCTACGACCCGGAACAGATGCTCGCCCACCTGGTCAACAGACCGGATGAGGCCAAGGCGCTGATCTGGACCCTGAACGTCGAACTCACGCCGATCTACAGCTACGAACCGAGTGGCCCGTACGCGGCGGAGGTGTACGACGAGTTCATCCTGTTGCTGGCCGGCCAGTTGGCGGCGGACGGGCACAAGATCGCCAACGTGCTCAACGCCAATCGGAGGTTCGCGCACAGCCTTCCGAGGGCACCGGGTGGCCAGGGAACAGTCGCGCACATCGAACGCGTCGCCCTGGCGGGTCGTCTCACCGGCCGCACGGTCAAGTTGATGTCCGGCCAGACCGTGCCCGTCGTGAGCGCGGAGCAGCCACGCGGCGTGCTCGGCTGGGACGTGAGCAAGCTGATCGACGAGACCATCAACGCCGCTATCCGAGCTGCCCGAGCACAGGAGCTATCGACGGCGACGGGGGCTTCGGCAACAGACGACGCGGAACTGAAGAAGCAGATCAACGACATGCTGCGCGACTTCCTCAGCCGGATCTACTTCGACCTGCGCAACCTGGGGACGACGTCCCACGACCGGGCGCTGAACGCGGCCGCCACCTACGCCTTCCAGGCGGTCACGGCACTGTCCGGCGCCGCAGCCGAAGGGAAATCGCTCGACACCATCGATGTGGAGAAGAGCCCGTTCGAGCGCTTGGACAGCGACAGCTGGGACATCAAGTTGCGCTTCTTCGACCCGGAGGACAGCAAGCGGGCGAAGCGGGTCTGGCGCTACACCATCGACGTCAGCGACCTCGTACCGGTGCTCGTGGGCGAGCCTCGTACCTGGCAAGAGGCGTGATGACAGCACATCGGCGATGAAGGAGGTGCCGCACGATGTTCCCGATCCAAGCCCCGCCGGTCCCCCGGCCGGATCACGTGGTCGACCCCATGGTGCTCTACAGCGGAGTCGACATCGATTACGCCCAGTTGAGCGACATCCAGATCATCGAAATGCAGGCGACCCTCGCAGGTGACGCCAATTTCAACGACCCTCAGTGGTTCGCGACGCCCAGCGTGGAAGTGATGAGAGTGTCCGGTTGGCCGGGCGGCCGCTGATGGCTCGCGCGACCTCCGCGGTGGCAGAGATCGAGGACATCCCCGGTGTTCGGGAGCTCTGGCAGCAGACGCTCGGCGATCCCGACGTCGTCATCGGGCTCGTGGAGGGTTTGCCCGACCTGGCACATCCGTGCTTCGCCGGTTCCGGCCTGGGGGTGCTCGAACCGGATTGGTTGCCCGCGGTGGAGGTGGAAGACCCGTACGTCGAGCATGCGACGTTCGTGGCCAGCATGCTGTTCGGCCGGCACGACAGCCCGGTCCGCGGCTTGGCGCCGCGGTGCCGGGGACTCGTCGTCCCGGCGCTGCGCAACGAGGCCACCTCACTTGATCCGCTGAACGCGACCAGGTCCATCGACGCTCTTGTCAGCGCCGGCGCCGACGTCATCCAGTTCTCGGGCGCGCATCCGACGCTTTCGGGCGACACCAGCGACTTCTTCAAACGCGCGATCCGGCAAGCCGCGCAGGCCGGGGTCCTGCTGGTCGTACCGGCCGGGAACAACTACAACGAGAACGAGAACATCCCGGCGGTGCTGCCGGAGGTGCTCGCCGTCGGTGCCTTCGACCACGACGGCACCATGTTCAAGTTCAGCAACTGGGGTCCGCAGTACCACGACCACGGCATCACCGCTCCCGGCGACAGGCTGCGCGCCGCGTGGCCTGGGGGTGGCACCGCGGTCCACAAAGGTACGAGCATCGCGGCGCCGATCGTCACCGGCGTGGTGGCGCTGCTGGCGAGCCTGCGGCGCAAGCACGGTCTCGCGGCCAGCCCGCTCGCCGTGCGCGATGCGCTCGTCGACAGCGCAGCGCGGTGCGCGCCGGAACAGGCCCACGGCGAGCCGGAACGCTGCCTGACCGGCCAGCTCGACGTTCCCGCGGCGACCCGGCTCGTCCTCTCCCGCTGCTCGGTTGGCGGTTCGGTGCGGACCAGCGCCGCCACCGGGAGGGACACCGGCACCGACGCAGTGCGCCGTGCCGGCAAGAGGAGCGCGGCGCCCGCCCGACGGCGCAGGCAACTCGTGTACGCGTTGGGCGAGCTCGGCTACGACTTCGACAGCGAGACCCGGAGGGACTGGTTCGCCGAGGCGATCCGGCGGCGCCTCGGTCTTGCCTTTTCCGACCCCTACGACACCAAGCAGATGATCAGGTACCTGATGCTGGTTCCGGAGGCGGCGAAGGACCTGACCTGGGTGCTCCACCACCTGGACGACGGCCCTGGCTACGCGCTGCGGCCCGGCGGACCGTACGCCGACGAGGTCTACCGGCAACTCGTCCTCCTGCTGGCCGCCCAATCCGAGGAGGTCGCGGTGCGACCGTTCGAGGCGGCGGAGCATCGACCGAGCAACGGAGGCAGGGCGGGACAGGCGCAGCCGGCCGGGAGAACCGCTGCCGCCGGACCACCGGTCAGGACCATCGAACGGGTCGCCGTACCCGGTCACCTGGTCCACCGCACGGCCACGTTGCTCTCCGGCCAGCTCGTGCCGGTCGTGCAGATCGCGTACAAACGCGGTCTGTGCGGCTGGAACGTGGATCACCTGATCAAAGCGGCCATCGACGCGGCCGGCCTGGATGACGTGACCGCGGGCGGGGAACGGGGGCAGCTCGAAGCGTTGTTGCGCCAGTTCCTGGATCGGATCTACTTCGACGCGCGCAGCCTGG
Source organism: Saccharopolyspora sp. NPDC002686 (assembly GCF_040295745.1). Lineage (NCBI taxonomy): Bacteria > Bacillati > Actinomycetota > Actinomycetes > Pseudonocardiales > Pseudonocardiaceae > Saccharopolyspora > Saccharopolyspora sp. NPDC002686. The sequence goes on along the minus strand of NZ_JBEOVY010000036.1, from coordinate 9,693 downwards.
GGCGCGCCCCGGCGGACCGGGCGCTGAACTTCGCCGCCACGAACCCGATCCAGGCCGTGCGGGCGATGGCATCGTCGATGGCCGTCGGCATGACCCTCGAGTCGGTCGACGTCGAGAAGAGCCCCTACTGCCGCATCGGCAGCGAGTGCTGGGAGATCAAGCTCCGGTGCGTCGATCCCGACGACGACGACCGCGCGTTCAAGGTGTACCGCTACACAATCGACGTCAGCGATGTCGTCCCCGTCACCCTGGGCGAGGTCAAAGCGTGGTGGGAGAGCCGCGCGGACGTCCAGTCCGATGCTGTACCGCCGGTGGCTGAGGCGGCGCGGAAGCTCCCCGCGCCTGACAGATGATCACGACGGCGGTCGATTCGCAGCTCTTGGAGGCAGCCATGACAAGTCTTCGAACAGCGATCACGCTTCCCAACAACAAGAGCTACCTGTTCTTCGACGACGACACGTACCACCGGTACGACGCGGTGACCGGTGTGCGCGAGCAGACGAACCTAAGCGTTCCGGACAACTGGACCGGGCTCGCCCGCACACCGGATGCGTTCTTCTGGTGGGGAGCGGGGAAGGCCTACGCGTTCACCGGGGCCACTTACGTCCGGTACGACATGCCGAGCGACCGGATCGACCCGGAATACCTTCCGCCGAATCCACCGTTCGCCCTGGCCGGGAACTGGAAGGGGCTGCCCAGCGCATGGACCGCCGGCGTGGACACAGCCCTGAACCTCGGCAACGGAAAGGTCTTCTTCTTCAAGGACGACCAGTACATCCGCTACGACATCACGGCCGACAGCGTCGACCCGGGTTACCCGCTCTCCACAGCCGACCAGTGGCACGGCATGTTCCCCCGCGACCTCACGGCGGCCCTCCACCCGGGAGGGCGGTACGCGTACATCTTCCGCGACGGCAGGTACCAGCGGTACGACCTGGACGCGGACGTGGTCGACGAGGAGGACACCCTCCCCCCGGCATTCGACCCGTCACCACCAGGCGGAGTGGCACCAGCGCGGTTGCTCACTCCAGACCAGGCGAACAGCCTCACCCTCGACCTGATCGCGCGAGGAAAGGTCGCGCTCAGAGGCAGCAGCACGCCTGCGGTCGGTCAGCGGCTGATCGTCGAGCCGCCTTCCATCGACGGCATCAGGTACACCAACCAGATCAATCCGGCAGCAGGATTCATCGACAACGTCGACCAGCGAATGCTGATCGCGCTGTACCGGCTGACCAAGTGGATCAACGCCTCGGCTCCGGACGTGACCGAGCTCCTCCACCTCGGCATCGGGCACGGATCGGGCCCGCCGAACGACTGCCACAACCAAGGGCGCGCGCTGGACCTGTCCGGGATTTCCGGAACGCTCGACGGGGTCGCGTTCCGGAAATCGATCCTCACCGACTGGGGAAAACTGCCGGCACTTCCGGGCAGCAACGTCCGGATCTCACCCAGCGTGGACGCGTTGGCGTTCCAGCTCTTCTCGACCGCCTTCCGGTACGCGACCTACGAATGCGAGGCCAACGGCATCGGAAGCGCCAACAGGTGGCCGATGCCTGATCTGGGCGGCAGCGGTTTCGTCATCTACCCGGACTACGGTGGCGACATCGCCCTCAAACTGGCTCACCAGAATCACATCCACATGCAGGTGGGGAAGACGCTCGCCTGATCCGGGCGCCCGTCAGCTCTCCCGTTCGCCCTGCGCGACGGTGGTTTCGCCGGATTCGGTGCGTTCCGCGCGGCGCATGCGCACGAGCTTCCACAGCACCACGGCGAGCGCGACCGCCGCCAGCACCACCAGGACGGCGGCGTTCGACACCGTCGCGGAGACCCTGCTCAACCACTCCTGCGCGGAGAACTGGGTGTCCACATCGGACACGCTGCCGAGGTTCGCGGCGCCTTCGGTGAGCACGAACAGGATTCCGATCGCCACGAACACCAGACCGGAGATGATGTTCGTGGTGTGCAGGCGCAGTCGTCCGATGGAGACCTCTCGGCCGCGCACCCACGACCGCTCTCCGATCCGGAAGCGCTCCCAGAGCAGCGCCAGCAGGAACAGCGGGAAGGCCATGCCGAGGGCGAACACGGCGAGCAGGACCGCCCCGTAGAGCACCTCTCCCCCGGCCGCCGACACGGTCAGCACGCCGCCCAGCAGCGGGCCTGCGCAGAAGCCGGCCAGCCCGTAGACCAGGCCGAGCGCGTACACCGACAGCCCGGAGGAGAGCCGGATGCGCCCGGTCATCCGCTGCGCCGCGGAGATCCCGAAGCCCTTGCCGGAGATCTGCAGCAGCCCCAACGCGATCAGCAGCAGCCCGCCGACCAGGGTCACCTCGCTGCGGTACTCGGTCAGCAGCGAGCCGAACAGTCCGGCGGCGGCGCCGAGCGGGACCAGCGTGGTCACCAGCCCCAGGTAGAAGGCGGTGGTCCGGGCGACCAGCTTGCCGAACCCGTCGAAGGCGTAGGCGAAGAACGACGGCAGGAGCAGCGCCGAGCACGGGCTGACCAGCGTGAGCAGCCCGCCGAGGAAGGCGCCCAGGAGCCCGATCTCGGTCATCGAGCGGCCGTCCTGGCCTTCTCGATGGTGTCGATGAACCGGTCCAGGGGTTGGGCGCCGAGCACGGGGTTGCCGTTGATCAGGAACGCTGGAGTGGTCGGCACGCCGAGCCGGGACCCTTCCGCGGCGTCCGCCTGGACGGCGCCCAGCGTGGCGGGGTTGTCCATGTCCGATTCGAACCGCGGGATGTCGGCGATCCCGGCCTGCCCGGCGTAGCCGACGAGCTTCTCGCGCGGCAGCTCCGGGTGCCCGCTCTGCGGGGCGTCGCGGTGGACCACGTCCATGTACTGCCAGAACTTGCCCTGGGCAGCCGCGGCGCGCCCGGCCCTGGCGGTGTCGAACGACTCCGCCCCGAAGATCGGGAAGTCCCGCCACTCGATGCGCAGGACACCGGTGTCGACGTAGCGCTTGACCAGTTCGGGCTTGAGGTCCCGGGTGAACTTCGCACAGAACGGACACCGGTAGTCGGAGTAGTCGATCATGACGACCGGCGCGTCCTGCCTGCCGAGCGCCATCGGATCACCGGGCGTCCGCCGCGCCATCGTGGCGAACGGGTTGTCCTGCGCCTTCCCCTGCTGCTCCGGCGCACCTTCGTTCGAACGGCCCATCGGAACGAGCAGGTAGACCAGGCCTCCCACCACCGCGGCGGCGAGCACGCCCGCGATCACGCTCAGCCGTTTCCGCTGCGCACTTGCTCTGCCCACCGATGACCACTCCTTCGCACGCCTGGGCAAGCGCCTCTACCGCATCGCGCAGTAGATCGAGGCTGGGTCAGCGCACACCAACGACGCCCCCCGTGTTCCCCCCTTGGAACCAGGGTGCCCGCACAACGCCGGTTCAAATCGGCGCACCTCGGGTCGTGAGTGCTTTGGGGCGCTAGGACACCCCGAAACACTCACGACCGGGCAGCGGCTCAGGCGGTGATGAGGATCTTGACCTCGGTGTCGCGTCCGGACCGAGGAGGCGTTCGATTCCGCTGTCGACCACTTCGCGGAGGCGGATGCGGCTCGTGACCAGCGGCGACGGGTCGATCCGACCGTCCGCGACCGCCTCGATGACCGCCTGGAAGTCGTCCCGCGTGTAGGCGAAGCTGCCCGTGCACATCTTCTCGGTCGTCATGAGCCCGCCCGGATCGATGCGGGTCTTCTCCTTCAGCGGTTCGGTGGTTCCGGGACGACCGGGCGCACGGGATCGGTGCCGTCCCAGGTGCGGGCTTGCTCGATGCCGTGGGCGACCATCTCCCGGAGCCCCTCGCCCTGGATGTGCTCGAAGACGACCCCGGGCTGCTCCGGGGATTCGAGGTAGGCGATCCGCGTGCCCGATCCCTCCGCTGCGAACAGCACCTCCAGTCCCCGTTCGCGCGCCTGCGCGACCGACGCGTCGAGGTCGTCGGTGATCCAGGCGAGGTGGTGCGGGCCGAGCTTCGGGGCGCCGGATTCGTACGCGTACGGCGACGGCGTCGAGGACGTGATCTGCATGAGCTCGATCTGGAGCTCGCCCGAGTAGCCCATCGCCACGTCCATGGTGACGGTGACCTGCTGCCCCTGGTAGCGGCCGTCGAGCTCCACCCCGCGGAACACCGTCCACGGACCGATTCCGGTGTGCTGCAGCCAATACCGGATGCTGGCGTCGAGATCAGCGACCACGTATCCGACCTGCATCGCAGGTTCTGGCCGGTGCATCACAGGCTCCTCGCTCTCTCCGCCGCGTGCCGACCGGCGCGCCGACCGAAGAACGATCCCCCGCCGAGCTGTGAGCCGCTGGCGTAGCCCTTGCTGTCCTGCGCGATGGTGGAGGCGCACGCACCCGCCGCGTACAACCCGGGCACCTCGCTGCCGTCGGCCCGCAGCACCTGGCCGTCGACCGAGGTGGCCAGACCGCCCAGCGTGAATCCGGCGTACATCGCCTTGCCCAGCGACAGGTCGAACGCACCCCACGGCCCGGTGTCCTGCGGGGCCAGGAACTCCGGCTGCTTGTGGAAGTCCGGATCCTCTCCCGCGGCGGCGTTCTCGTTGTACCGGTCCAGGGTCGCCACGAGCGCACCTGCCGGAATGCCCAGCGCCGCTTCCATCTCCTCGACCGTCTCCCAGCCGTCGATGAACGGCACCAGCGGGTCGCCGCCCGCGCCGTCGGGCGCGGTCTCGGGAGGCCGCAGGTGCGCTTCGTCGACGATCAGGAACGCCGCGCTGTCCGGCTGGTCCATCACGAATCCGGAAGTGCGCGAGTGGTAGGAGTCCTCGGCGACGAAGCGCTGGCCGAGCTTGTTCACGATGATCCCGGTCAGCAGGATCGACGGCGGGTACGCGGGAGCGGTGATGAACGCCTGGTCCATGTGCTTGGTGGCCCCGCCGACCGACCGGCCGAGCCGGATGCCGAGCCCGTCGTCGTAGGTATTTCCCAGCACATAAGGTTTTTCGGCCAGCTTCGGCACGTGCTCGGCCACCATGTCGCTGTTCATCACGAAGCCGCCGGCAGCCAGCACGACCGTCTTGGCCCGGATGGTCCCGGTCTCGTCGAAGCGCCGCCACCTCGCGCCGACCACCGCTCCACCGTCGACGACCAGCGCCGTGGCGCCGGTTTCGCAGCGGACCTGCACGCCCAGCTCGTCGGCCCGCTTCAGCAGCAGCTCGGTCACCAGGCCTGCCCCACCGGTGTCACCGGGCACCGGCACCTTGTGGCCTCGTGGCGCGGGCACCGCCTTGTCCTTGAACGGCCACACCTTCTCGTTGCCCGTGTACATCAGCCCCTCGGTGCCGGGCTGGATGACCGCCTTCTCCGGGTAGTAGCTGCGCTCGAACTGAAAGCCCAAGCCCTCCAACCAGTTGAAGTGCTCGACGCTGCCGTCGCAGTAGGCCCGGATCTTGTCGTGCTCGGGCTCCCGCGACACCGCGACCAGGTACTTGTACATCTCATCCGGGCTGTCGCCGTGCCCCGTGGCTTCCTGCACGGCGGTGCCGCCGCCGAGGTAGAAGTGCCCGCCCGCCATCGCCGTGGTGCCACCCGGCGCTGCTGCTCGCTCCAGGACCACCACCCGCGCCCCGGCGGCCGCGGCGCTGACCGCGGCGCAGCCGCCCGCGATGCCGAAGCCGACGACCAGCACGTCGACCTCGTCGGACCATTCCGCTACGTCACCGGCATCGACGGTGTCGGGGATCTGTGCAGTCACCGCAACTCCTGGTTCGCATCGCGTCGAGGAAGCCGTCGACGCATTGTGCGACCTCTCGGACGGGTCGACAGGCGGCCAGTTCCGCTCATCGGGACCGCGGATTGAGATGAGCACCAGCCGCCCGGCCCTGGGCCCTCGCTGGGTCGCGGACCGTCAGCGCACCGTCGCGGGGCGTGCCCGCAACCCCGCGCCGGGCCGATTGGCCTGGTCAGAACGTTGCGAACTTAATGTTGCTTAACGTTCAGCTGGCGACTTAGGTTCACTGCGGTTTGGAGATCCGGATCACGTCAAGGGAGACTCGGCTGTGGAGATCGCGACCCGTCGCTCCGCACGCCGGCCGGGCACCGTCTCGGCGGCTGCGGTGGCCCGCGCCGCCGGGGTGTCCACGGCAGCGGTGTCCTACGTGATGAACGGAAAGGGCGGGGTGGCGCCGGAAACCCGCCGGCACGTCCTCGCCGTCGCCGAAGAGCTCGGTTTCCGCCCGCCGAACCGGGGAGAACCGGCCGATCCGAACCGCACCCGCGTCATCGGGCTGGTGCAGCCCAACATCATCAACCCGACCTACCCCCGGTTCGCGCAGAGCATCGTCTCCGCGGCCGCCGACGCCGGGTACGAGGTGTTCGTCGCGACGACCCAGGACGACCTCGAGACGCTGGGCAAGGTCTCCAACAGCCTGGTGCACCGCAACGTCGACGGGGTCGTCCTGAGCGCAGCGTTCCGGGAGGACGCCACCGCGTTGCGGACGCTGCGCGCCGCCCGGATCCCCTACGTCTACCTGTCGCGGCGATCCCAGTTCCTGGAGGGCGATTTCGTCGGCATCGACGACGCCGCCGCCGCGACGTCGCTGATGGAGCACGTGCTCGGGCACGGGCACACCGAGATCGCCGTCGTGATCGGACCGCGGTTCTCCTCGGCGTCGCTGGCCCGCGAACAGGCCTTCGTGGCGACAGCCCTCGCGCACGGCGTCGACATCACCGGCGACCGCAAGATCAGCACCGAGCTCAACAGCGACGGCGGCCGTCGTGCGGCGGAACGCCTGTTCGGCGGCGACAACCCGCCGAGCGCCATCGTGTGCGGCAGCGACGAGCTCGCGATCGGGATCCTGGAGCACGCCGTGGAGCACGGCATCCGGGTGCCCGAGGACGTCGCGGTGACCGGGAACGACGGCATCCCGCACAGCATGTCCGGGCTGATCGGGCTCACCACCGTGATGCAACCGCACGAGGAGATGGGCCGCGAGGCCTTCGGCATGCTCCTCAAACGCATCGAGAACCCGTCGAACAGCTACCAATCGCTGGTGTGCGCGCACCGCCTGCACATCGGCCGCACCTGCGGTTGCGAACCGACCGCGCAATCCCGCCGCTGAAGCGGATTCCCGAACGACCAACCCGATCCTCCGAGTCACCGGAGCACAACCGAAGGTCACGCCATGCCCGAAAACGCGCCGGAATCGGTGATGCGCTCGCCCGCCGAGCTCAACAGAGTCATCTTCCGCAAGCTGCTCCCGCTGCTCATCGGGGCCTACGTCATCAGCTTCCTGGACCGGACCAACATCGGCATCGCCAAGGAACACCTGCAGGTGGACCTGGGGATCTCGGCCACCGCCTACGGGATCGGCGCCGGGCTGTTCTTCATCACCTACGCGCTGGCGGAGATCCCGTCGAACCTGATCCTGCACCGGGTCGGGGCGCGGTTCTGGATCACCCGGATCATGATCACCTGGGGGCTGATCTCGGCCGGGATGGCCTTCGTGCAGGGCGAGTGGTCGTTCTACGTCATGCGGCTGCTGCTCGGCGCGGCCGAGGCCGGCCTGTTCCCGGGCGTCATGTACCTGCTGACGCAGTGGTTCACCCGCGCCGACCGCGCCAGGGCCAACGGCCTGTTCCTGCTCGGGGTGTCCGCGGCCAGCATCCTCGGCCCGCCGCTGGGCGGCCTGCTGCTCCAGCTCGGCGGGGTCGGCGGCATGCACGGCTGGCAGTGGATGTTCCTGATCGAGGGCCTGCCGGCCTGCTTCTTCGCCATCGTGGTGTGGAAGAAGCTGCCCGACCGACCGGAGAAGGCGAAGTTCCTGACCGCGGCCGAGGCCGAAGACCTGCAGCGCCGCATCGCCGCCGAGGACGAGGCGGGCGCCGAGGCCTCCGGCACGCACAGCATGCGCCAGGTGTGGCGGGATAAGCAGATCCTGCTGGTGGTCGCGGTCTACCTGTCGCAGCAGATCGCGGTGTACGCGCTGTCGTACTTCCTGCCGTCGATCATCGGCACCTACGGCCAGCTGTCCTCGCTGCAGATCGGGTTGCTGACCTCGGTCCCGTGGATCTTCGCCGGGCTGGGCGCGTTCCTGGTGCCGCGGCTGGCCACCGACGGCCGCAGCTCCCGCAAGCTGGTCAACATCACGATGGGCGGGATCTGCGTCGGCTTCGCGCTGGGCGCGGTCGCCGGTCCGGTCGTGGGGCTCATCGGGTTCTGCCTCGGCGCGTTCTCGTTCTTCGCGATGCAGCCGATCCTGTTCACCTTCCCCGCGTCGCGGTTGAGCGGGGCGACGCTGGCCGGCGGTATCGCGTTCGTGAACACCATCGGGCTGTTCGGCGGTTTCCTCGGCCCGTACGTGATGGGGGCGATGGAGGATCTGACCGGCAGCAAGCTGTCCGGGCTGTGGTTCGTGGTCGGCGTGTGCGCCATCGGCACCGCGCTGTCGTTCTTCCTCAAGCACGGCGACGCCGAAAAGCGTTCGTGACAACGGAATTCCAGGAAGGGTGCGAGAAGTGGATTTCTCGGGAAAGCGGGTGCTCGTCACCGCCGGTGCGAACGGCATCGGGCTGGCGATCGCCGGCCGGTTCGCCGGGCTGGGGGCCCGGGTGCTCGTCACCGACATCGACGAGGACTCGGTCCGGGCGGCCGAAGCGCGGGGGCTGGCCGCGCGGGTCTCGGACGCATCGAGCGAAGCGCAGGTCGAGGAGCTGATGGGCGCCGTGCGCGCTGAGCTCGGCGGCCTGGACGTGCTGGTCAACAACGCGGGCATCGCCGGTCCGACCGGGCCGGTGGAGACCCTGGACAGCGCTGCGTGGGCGCAGACCTTCGAGGTCAACGTGCACAGCCAGTTCTACTGCGTCAAGCACGGACTGCCGCTGCTGCGCGAGTCGTCCGAGGCGTCCATCGTGAACCTGTCCTCGGCGGCCGGCCGGCTCGGCATGGCCGGGCGCAGCGCGTACTCGGCGTCGAAGTGGGCGGTGGTCGGCTTCACCAAGACCCTGGCCATCGAACTCGGCCCGGAGGGGATCCGGGCGAACGCGATCTGCCCCGGCGCGGTCGACGGCCCCCGCATCCGCGCGGTCATCGAGGCCAAGGCCGAGATGCTGGGCAAGCCGGTCGAGGAGATCGCAGCCACCTACCAGGACCAGTCGTCCATGCGCCGGCTGGTCACCGCCGACGACATCGCGGACATGGCCGCTTTCCTGGCCAGCCCGATGGCCCGCAACGTCAACGGCCAGGCGATGGCCGTCGACGGCAACACCGAGAAGCTCTACTGACGATCCACTGTGGAGGTTTGACCCGGATGGCTACCACTCGCAAGGTCATCATCACGTGCGCGGTGACGGGCGCGATCCACACCCCGTCGATGTCGGAACACCTGCCGGTCTCCCCCACCGAGATCGCCGAAGCGGCGCTGGGCGCGGCCGAGGCGGGCGCGGCGATCGTGCACATGCACGCCCGCGATCCCGAGGACGGCAGGCCGTCGCAGGATCCGGCCCACTTCGAACCGATCCTGGCGCAGTTGAAGGCCCACACGGACGCGGTCGTCAACATCACCACCGGTGGCTCGCCGCACATGACGGTGCAGGAGCGGATGCGGCCCGCCGCGGAGTTCAAACCCGAGCTGGCGTCGCTGAACATGGGCTCGATGAACTTCGGCCTGCGCCGATCGTCCCGCTGCGCCGCCGCTTCTCCCGCGACGCGGCCTTGATCCGGCGGGAGAAGT
>NZ_JBEOVY010000035.1:0-34293 GCF_040295745.1 Saccharopolyspora sp. NPDC002686 | reverse complement strand
GGGAGGCCCTCGGCGACTTGTTCTCGCTGGCCCAGACGGTGGCGGCGATGACCGAAGGCATCGTGTCGATCGAGGACACCGCGAGCCGGGCGCTTACCTTGGCCGGGTGACTTCGATCAGCGATCCCGAGATCCGCGCCTTCCTCGAGGCGGGCACCCGCACCGGCATGCTCGGTTTCACCGCGAGCGACGGACGTCCGCTGGTGGCGCCGGTGTGGTTCTTCCTGGAGGGCGACGAGATCGTCTTCAACACCGGCAAGGACACCGCGAAGGGGCGGGCGATCGCCCGGGATCCGCGGGTGGTGCTGTGCGCGGACCTGCCCGAGCCGCCGTTCGGCTTCGTCCAGGTCCAGGGCATCGCGGAGACCTCCGAGGACCCGGCGGAACTGCTGCGCACCGCGACCCGCCTCGGCGGCCGCTACATGGGTGAGGACCGGGCAGAGGAGTTCGGCCGCCGCAACGGCGTGCCGGGCGAGCTGGTGGTCCGCATCCGCCCGACCAAGGTCATTGCCAGCCTCGACATGACGGCCTGACCCGTCCCGGAGTTCCGCAGTTTCAATTGAAACTGTGCTCCCACGGCGTGTCGGGCGCCGGACACGCCGACGGATGTGGACAACTCGCCCGGTCTGTGGAGTTCTTCCGCAACTTCAATGGAAATCGGACGTCTGATTTCCATTGAAATTGCGTTGTGCCGGCCGGGGGATCAGTCGATGGCGGCGTAGGCGGTTCGGCCGTTGATGGCCTTGTCCAGCCAGGTCTGCCAGGAGCCTGCCGCACCCGCGGGTTCGTGCCACGGGGTGGAGCATCGGACCATGCGGGTGCCGCCGGTGGTCAGCCAGCGGTAGACGACCCGTGCTTCGTCGGCGGTGGTGCCGCGCAGTGGTCCTGCACCCGGGATGACGGTTTCCGCCGATGCCCGCAGCAGGTCGACGACGGGCATCGGGCGCACGCCGCGCCGGGCGTTGCCCGCTGCCGCCAGCTTGCCGTGGCGGATCACCGACAGGTGCCAGCCGCCGCGACCGTCCGGCCGGGCCGCGATCAGCTCCTCGACGGCCGTCAGCGCGGACAGCCGCTGTCCGCGGTCCAGCGAGCGCACCAGTGCGGCTAGCTGGTCGCGGTGGGCGGCGGCGTCCTCGAAGCGCTGGGCGGTCGAGAGGCGGTCGAGCTCGTCCCGCAGGCGTTCGAGCAGAACGGAGCTGCGGCCGCCGATGACCTCCCGGATGGAGATCACCTCGGGCTCGTACTCCTCAGCGCTCTGCCGGCCCGCGCAGGGCGCACCGCAGCGTCCCAGTTCGTACAAGGCGCATGGCCGTCCTCGCGGGTCGCGCGCGGAGATGCGTTCCGTGCACCGGCGCACCGCGGTCACCTCCTGGAGTGCTTCGACGGCGTCGCTGGCGGCGTTGCGGGAGTTGAACGGGCCCAGGGCGTCCGGTTTCGGGGTGCGCACGATCGACAGGCGCGGGAACGGCTCGTCGGTCAGCACCACCCACCAGGCGCGCTGAGGGTTCTTCGAACGGCGGTTGTAGCGCGGTTGGTGCGCGGCGAGCAGCCGGAGCTCGCGGACTTCGGCCTCCAGCGGGTGCGCGCATTCGACGTGGTCGACGCGCTCGGCGATCGCCACCATCTCCTTGACGCGGCTGCGCCGCTCACCCGCGGTGAAGTACTGGCGGACCCGGCGCCGCAGATCGGTCGCGGTGCCCACGTAGAGCACCTCGTCCTTGGGGCCGCGGAACAGGTACACCCCGGGCGAGTTCGGCAGCCCGTCGGCGAGCCCGCGCTTGCCGCGCTGCTGCGGGGTGACGTCGGGCAGGTGGCTGAGCAGGTCGTCCAGCGTGCGCAGGCCGAGCGCGCCGACGCGTTCCAGCAGGGAGTGCAGCACGTCGACGGTGGCGCGGGCGTCGTCCAGCGCCCGGTGCACCGGTTCGGTCCGGGCGTTGAGGACGCGGGCGAGCGTGCCGAGCTTGTAGTTGGGCGTCTCGTCCCTGGTCAGCACCCGGCGGGCCAGCCGGACGGTGTCCACGACCTGCGGTTTCGGCCAGCGCAGGCCGAGCCGTTCGCAGTTGGCCCGCAGGAACCCCACGTCGAACGGCGCGTTGTGCGCCACCAGCACGCAGCCGCGGCTGAACTCCAGGAACGCGGGCAGCACCGAATCCATGCGGGGCGCGTCGACGACCATCGCCTCGGTGATGCCGGTGATCGTCACGACCGCGGGCGGGATGCCGCGCTCCGGGTTGACCAGGGTGGCGAACTCGCCGAGCACCTCACCGCCGCGGATCTTGACCGCACCGATCTCGGTCACCGCGTCCTGCCCGCGATCACCACCGGTGGTCTCCAGGTCGACGACGACGAAGGTCACCTCGTGCAGCGGGACTTCCTCGCTGGTCAAGATCTCGTCGAAGGACAACTGCGGGTGCGCGGACATCGGCGGTCACGTTACGTCCCGCTACCGACAGCGCGGTGGATGCGGGCACCTGGGCACCCGGCCATTAGCCTGTGGGGGTGGCGCCACCGATGCCGGGGTCGGGAGAGACCCCAGAACCTGAGGAGTCTGCTGTGGACAGTGCACAGCAGACCGGTGTCGGGTCGCCCGTGGAGTGGGACGAGCTGGCCGCGCCGCTGCGCGCCCGGCTCGCCGAACTGGCCGCGGGAGCGCTGGGGGAGATGCGGCACACCGACGTCCCCGCGCAGCTGCGCCCGGTGGTCAAGTTCGCCCCGGCCAAGCGCGCCAAGCTCGGGCAACCGGCCCTGCTCGCCGCACTGCGCGACTCCGGGGTGTTCCGCACCGCGGTGGTGGACTGGTGCCACAACCACCGCCCGGGAGCGCTCGCCCTCGACGACCCGGACCCGATCGTGGTGGCCGCTGCGGCGGCGCTGCAGGGCTCGCCGATCGCGCCGCACTACGCGGAGCTGATCTCGTTCCGCACCGAGCAGGGACAGCTGCGCAGCGAGCGCGACTCCGCGGTGGCGCGGGTCGAACGCCTGACGGCCGAAGCGGACCGGCTGCGCGGCGAGCTCGCCGAAGCCCGCCGAGCCGCGGACCGGGTGGGGGAGGAGACCAGCTCCGAAGCCGACCGGCTGCGCAAGCGGCTCCGCGAGCAGGGCGTGCGGCTCAAGGAGGCCAAGGACGCCGCGGAGCGGGCGGACGGCGAGCTGACCGCGATGCGCGCGGAGCGAGATGCGGCGATCGCGGAGATCGCCGCGGAGCGCGATCGGGAGCGGGCGCGAGCGCAGGAGGAGCGGCGGCGCGCGGAGCGCGCGAGCGCCGAGGTCGAGGTGGCGCGGCAGAGCGCCCGAGAAGCCCGTCAGGGCGACGAGGTGCGCTTGGCGCTGCTGCTGGAGACGCTGGAGGGCGCCGTGGGCGGCCTGCGGCGGGAGCTCGGCGCGAGCGGGAGCGGGCCCCGGCCCGCGGACGTCGTGCAGCGGGTGCGGGCGCATTCGGGGGCGACCGGTGATGTTCCGGACGTGGCCGCGCTGGACCGGTTGCTGGGGTTGCCCGCCGTGCACCTCATCGTGGACGGCTACAACGTGACCAAGACCGGGTATCCGGAGCTGCCGCTGTCCGATCAGCGCGACCGGCTGGCGCACCAGCTCGCGGCGCTGTCCGCGCGGACCGGTGCGGAGGTCACGGTCGTCTTCGACGGCGCTGACGTGCTGGCCGTGCCGACCGCTGGGCCGCGCGGGGTGCGGGTGCTGTTCAGCGAACCCGGCGTGCAGGCCGACGACGTGATCCGGGACCTGGTCTCGGCCGAGCCGAAGGGGCGCCAGGTGGTGGTGGCGACCTCGGACCGGGCAGTGGTCACCTCGGTGCAGCGGCGCGGCGCCTACGCGGTTCCCTCGGCGATGTTGTTGGCGCGGTTGAACAGGGTTTGACCCTTCGGCGACCGGATCGACCGCTCAGCGATCGGGCGGGAGTGGCCGATCTCATAATCGATCACGTCGGTGAAGTGGATCTCTCGATCGGGTGACGGTGATCTTCACAATTCCAGCTTATGCGACTGGAATGTTCGTCACAGTGAGCAAGCGACTCTCCTCCGTTAGAGGTCTTGTGCCGACATGCACAAAATTTGGACCCCGCTTCTGGACCTCCGGCCTCACCTTTCGTAACCTACTCGGGACCTCGCGGCGATCAGTTGCCCAGAACGGGCGGCCCGCGGGGCACCGCTGAACGACTTGTCGGGGAGTCGGCCAAGCCGGATACGGGGGCATCCGGAAGGTAAGCGGGTGGAGAAGCAGAAGGAGCAGTGCGCGACGTGGCGTCGCACCGACTTAAGCGATCTCTGCGAGGAGCACTGACCGCGACCGCGGTCGTCGCCGTCGTTGGTATGTCCTCCGGACCGGCTCTCGCAGACCCACCACTTCCCGACAACGCCTCGGACGCGGCCAAGCAGGTCCGCGAGCTGCAGCACCAAGCGGAGCAGCTCACCGAGGACACGAAGAAGGCCGAGGACGACCACCAGGCCAAGGAAGACGAGCTCAAGCGCGCCAACGACGAGGCGGCGCAGGCCGAGCAGGTCGCCAACCAGGCCCGGCTCGACGAGGAGAAGTTCCGCGGCCAGGTCGACCAGCTGACCCACGCCTCCTACCAGGGCGCCCGGCTGAACAAGCTGTCCGCGCTGCTGGTGAGCGAGACGCCGGAGGACTTCCTCAACCGCGCTTCCGCGCTGGACGCGCTGGCGAAGGACAACAACGACGCGGTCAAGGCCCTCTCCTCGGCCCGCAGCCAGGCCGAGGCCGCTGAGCGCGCCGCGCAGGACGCCCGCAACCGGGCTGCGCAGGCCGAGATCGACTCCGCTCGCATCTTCCAGGACTTCCAGAACAAGTCCAAGGAGATGGACGCGCAGATCAAGAAGGTCCAGGCGCGCTACAAGGAGCTCTCCGGCGCGGAGCAGGACTCGCTGAAGTCCGACGGCGAGACCGGCGTCGGCTCGATCGCGGGTGCTGGTGCCGCGATCCAGGCCGTCAACGCGGCGCTGGGCAAGCAGGGCTCGCCGTACGTGTGGGGTGCCAAGGGGCCGTCGAGCTTCGACTGCTCCGGGCTGACCTACTGGGCGTACAAGCAGGCCGGCGTCAGCCTCGGCGGCTCGACCAAGACCCAGGTGAACCAGGGTCGGGCGGTGTCCGCCGGCGACCTGAAGCCGGGCGACCTGATCTTCTACTACAGCCCGGTCAGCCACGTGGCGATCTACATCGGCAACGGCAAGGCGGTGCACGCCCCGACCGAGGGCGACGTCGTCAAGGTGTCGAGCTACCAGAGCATCGGTCCGGTGAACTCGATCCGCCGCGTCGCGGGCTGAGATTCGCTGACCTGATCGGGGCCGGCGCGCACTGCGCGTCGGCCCCGACTGCTTTTCCGCGGACCCGGGCGATGTCCGAAATGTCCCCGGTCCTAACATGCGCTCCGTGCTGGGCTCGGGGAGCTTCCGCGGGTGGCTGGCGGCCACCGCCTCCGGTGCGGTGCTGGCCGGGGTGATGGCGATCGGACTGCCCGCGACACCGGAGACGTCCCACGTCCTCGGGCAGGTCCGGCTGGCAAGTCCCGTGCCCGCGCACGAATCCGCGGTGCGGCAGCTGCTGGCGCAGCGCGCTGCCGCGATCCGGGGCCGGGACGAATCGGCCTTCGCGGCCACAGTGGACCCGCAGGCCCCGGCGGACTTCCGGCAGCGGCAGCTGCAGTGGTTCCGGAACCTGGCGGCGATCCCGTTCACCGAGTGGTCGTACCGGCTGGAGGCGGAGACCGAGCCGCCGGCCACCGGAACCGGCGAGACCTGGGCGCCGGGCGTTTCGCTGCGCTACGCGCTGGCCGGGGTGGACAGCGTGCCGACCGAGCAGCCGGTCGAGCAGTCCTTCGTGCGCCGGGGCGGTTCCTGGTACGTGGCCGACGACGCGGGTGCGCACCGGTGGCGCGGTCCTTGGGACTTCGGCCCGTGCCACGCCGTGCGGACCCCTGGCGGGCTGGTGATCGGGCACCGCCGGGAA
The DNA here is from genome assembly GCF_040295745.1 of Saccharopolyspora sp. NPDC002686. Classification (NCBI taxonomy): domain Bacteria; kingdom Bacillati; phylum Actinomycetota; class Actinomycetes; order Pseudonocardiales; family Pseudonocardiaceae; genus Saccharopolyspora; species Saccharopolyspora sp. NPDC002686. Next base: position 28,318 of record NZ_JBEOVY010000035.1, on the reverse strand, counting down.
CCGGTCGAGCGGGTGGCGCGGCAGCTCGACGCCGTGATCCGCGATGTGACCGAGGTGTGGGGGACCGGCTGGTCCCAGCGGGTGGGGGTGCTGATCGCGGACTCGCGCGAGGAGCTGAGGGCGGTGGTGGGTCCCGGGTTCGCGCTGAACGGCATCGCGGCGGTCGCCGTGGCGGATCGGGTGGACACCGCGGCGCGCCGGGTGGAGGGGCCGCGCGTGGTGCTGGACCCGCGCGCCGCCGACGAGTTGTCCGACGCCGCGCTGAAGGCGCTGCTGCGCCACGAGATCACCCACATCGCCGCGCGGGCGTACACAGTGGACGGTTCGCCGATGTGGATGCGGGAGGGCTTCGCCGACTACGTCGGCTACCGGAGCAGCGGGGTGCCGCCGCGCGAGGTGGCGCCGGAGCTGGTCCGCCAGGTGCGCGCCGGTGGACTGCCCGAGCAGCTGCCGGACGACGACGAGTTCCACCACGCCGACCGCGGCCGGGACCTGGCCTACCAGCAGTCCTGGTCGTTCGTCCGCCACCTGGTCGAGCGCTTCGGCGAACAGCACGTGGTGCGCCTGTACCACCGGGTAGCGGCCCTCAGCTCACCGGCCGAAGTGGACGCCGCCCTCCGCGAGGAAACCGGCCAGACGACGGCTCAGCTCCAAGCCGACTGGGCCGAGTCCCTCCCCGGAACCTTCGGCTGACGCAAAAGACCCGTGAGCACTTCGGGTCGCCATAGCAACCCAAAACGCTCACGGGTCTTGGAGCCAAGTCGGGCACCCGGAGTCCAGGCGGGCGCTGAGGTTCCGCTACCCGCACCGCCACGCAAAATGAGTGCTTCAGACAGGCGCAGGGATCAGGAGTAGATGGCTTCGATGGTGGCCGCGTGGTTCTGGGCCACCTTGTTGCGCTTGAGCTTGAGGCTCGGGGTCATCTCGCCGCTGGCCTCGGTGAAGTCGGTCGGCAGGATGCGGAACTGCTTGATCTGCTCGGCCCGGGACACCGACTTGTTCGCCTCGTCCACCGCCTTCTGCACTTCCGCGCGCACGTCCGGGTCGTCCACCAGGTCGGCCGGGGAGGTGTTCTCCGGGCGGGAGTTGTTGGCCAGCCAGGACGGCAGGAACTCCTGGTCGAGGGTGATCAGCGCGCCGATGAACGGCTTCTTGTCGCCGACCACCATGCACTGGCTGATCAGCGGGTGCGACCGCAGCGCGTCCTCGAGCACCGCCGGGGCGACGTTCTTGCCGCCCGCGGTGACGATGATCTCCTTCTTGCGGCCGGTGATCCGCAGGAACCCGTCCTCGTCGAGCGAGCCCAGGTCACCGGTGTGGAACCAGCCGTCCTCGAGGGATTCCTTGGTGGCCTGCGGGTTGTTCCAGTACTCGCGGAACACCACGTCGCCCTTGACCAGCACCTCGCCGTCGTCGGCGATGCGGACCGTGGTCCCGGCGATCGGCTTGCCGACGGTGCCGACCTTGAACGCGGTCTCCACGTTGACCGCGGCCGCCGCGGTGGTCTCGGTGAGCCCGTAGCCCTCCAGCACCGGTACGCCGATGCCGCGGAAGAAGTGCGCCAGCCGCTCGCCGAGCGGAGCCCCGCCGGAGACCGCCGCGATGCACCGGCCGCCGAGCGCGGCCCGCAGCTTGCCGTAGACCAGCTTGTCGAACACCAGGTGCTTGAGCTTCAGCGCCAGCCCGGCGTTGCCGGCGTCCATGGCGCGGCTGTAGGCGACCGCGGTGTCCTCGGCGGCATCGAAGATCTTGCCCTTGCCGCTGCCGTGCGCCTTCTGCTTGGCGGTGTTGTAGACCTTCTCGAACACCCGCGGCACCGCGAGCACGAACGTCGGCCGGAACGAACCGAGGTCGTTGACCAGGTCCTTGACGTCGCCGGTGTGCCCGAGGGTGACGCGGCCGTAGACGCACATCACGGTGATCGCGCGGGCGAGCACGTGCGCCATCGGCAGGAACATCAGCATCGAGTTGCCCGGCTTGGTCAGCTGCGGGAACGCCTCGATGTCGGCCCGCACCTCGGCGAGCACGTTGCGGTGGGTCAGCACGCAGCCCTTGGGGCGGCCGGTGGTGCCCGAGGTGTAGATCAGGGTGGCCAGGTCGTCGGCACCCACCGCGCGTCGGCGCAGGTGCACGTCGCGGTCCTCCACCTCGGCGCCGAGCGCGGTGAGCTCGTCCACCGCGGCCGCCGCGCCGCCGGTGCTCGGCCCCTCGATCTGCCACACGTGCGAGACCTCGGGCAGCCGGTCCACGACGCTGTCCACCTCGGTGCGGTGCGCTTCGGTCTCCACGAAGACGGCCTTGGCGCCGGAGTCGGTGAGGATCCACTCGGCCTGGTCGGCCGAGGAGGTCTCGTAGATCGGGACCGTGACGCAGCCCGCGGTCCAGATCGCGAAGTCCAGGAGGCTCCACTCGTATCGGGTCCGGGACATCAGCCCGACCCGGTCGCCCGGCTGCAAGCCGCTGGCCATCAGGCCCTTCGCCACGGCCAGGACCTGCGCGGCGAAGTCAGCGGCGGTGACGTCGACCCAGGTGCCGTCCACTCGGCGCCGGAAGCTCACCGTGCTCCCGAAGCGCTCCGCGTTGGCCCACACCATGTCGGTGAGGTTCTCGTCATCGGCCACCGCCGTGGTGGCTGGTGCGCTGAACTCTCGCACGTCGAAACCTCCGAAAACACGCCAGTCCGTGGGGCACAACCTAACGCTGATAGTTACTGAGCGGTAGTCCCCTTTGTCCCCGCCGCAGCAGCCAGCACAGACTAGAACCCACCCGAATCGGTCCAGCGACTCCGGTCGGTGATCCGCATTGCGCTGTTCGGGCCACGGGTGGTGGGCGGAGGTTTCAGAACGGTCTAGATTCGGTCAGCAGCCGCCGGGGAATGGGAGTTGGATGCGCGTCCACGTCGTTTCGGATGTCCACGGCAACGTCGAGGCGCTCAAACGAGCGGGTGATGGAGCCGATGCGCTCGTGGTGCTCGGCGACCTGATCGACTTCGTGGACTACCACGACCACGGCCGGGGGATCCTGGGCCGCGTGTTCGGCGCGGAGAAGGTGGCCCGGTTCGCCGAGCTGCGGCGCGGCCCGCAGCTCGCGGAGTTCGGCGCCTACGTGCGCTCCCTCTGGGGGAGCCTGGACGACCCGGCGAAGGTGGTCGAGGAGGCCGTGCGCGAGCAGTACGCCGAGCTGTTCGGCGCGCTGCCCGCCCCCACCTACGCCACGCCCGGCAACGTCGACGCGCCGCACCTGTGGCCGGAGTTCGCCGGGGCCGGGGTGCAGGTGCTCGACGGCGACAGCGTGCAGATCGACGGCCTGACCTTCGGTTTCGTCGGCGGCACCGTGCTCCCGCCGGGCGCGGCCCTGCGCAAGAACGCGGCCTGGACGCCGTACCTGCGGACCGCCGAGGACTACGACGCCGCGTTGGCGAAGCTGCCCGAAGTGGACGTCCTCTGCACCCACCTGCCGCCCGCGGTACCGGAACTGACCTACGACGTGATGGCCCGCCGGCCGGAGCTGGGCTCGGCGGCGTTGGCCGAGCGGATCGCCACCGACCAGCCGCGCTGGTCGCTGTTCGGGCACGTCCACCAGCCGCTGGCGCAGCGGGTCCGCATCGGCCGCACCGAATGCGTCAACGTCGGGCACTTCAAGCGCACCGGCCGCCCGTACGTCATCCAGTGGTGAAGAAATTTTTTGAAACGCCGGAGGCGTTTAGCCCGCCCTCGGCGCTTGCGCCGCCGCGGGTTCTCAGGCGTCGTCTGACGAGGACAGCCCCAGCGCTGTGTATTGGTCATACATGAGTCTGGGATCCCGCAGCTCAGACGGCGTCTGAGGTTCCGCTACCCGCACCGCCACGCAAAAGGAGTGCGGAGAACACTTCTCCGGGACAACCTGCCTCCTCGGGGGCACTGAGGTCTGCCTCGACCGGTAACCTGCAGCGCATGGTCGATCAGTCCACCCAGTCCATCGTGATCGAGGCCCCCGCTGCGCGGATCATGGACGTCATCGGGGATTTCGCCGCCTACCCGGAGTGGGCGGCGGCGGTGAAGGAGACCGAGGTGCTCTCCCAGACCTCGGACGGCAAGGCCGGGCAGGTGCGCTTCGTCCTGGACGCGGGAGTGGTCAAGGACACCTACGTCAACGTCTACGACTGGGCGGCCGACGGGTTGTCGGTCAGCTGGGAGCTCACCGAAGGGCAGGTGCAGAAGGCGCAGCGCGGCAGCTACCGGCTCAACCCGCTGGCCGAAGACCGCACCGAGGTCACCTACAGCCTCGCGGTGGACCTGGCCATCCCGATGATCGGGCTGTTCAAGCGCAAGGCGGAGAAGATGATCATGGACACGGCGCTCAAGGAGCTCAAGCGCCGGGTGGAGCACGCCGAGTAAGCCGTTGCGGATCCTGCTGTTCACCGGAAAGGGCGGGGTGGGCAAGACCACCCTCGCCGCCGCCACTGCCGCCCGCGTGGCCGGGGCCGGCGGGAAGGTGCTCGTGGTCTCCACCGACCCGGCGCACTCGCTGGGCGACGCCCTCGGCGTCGAGCTCGGCGCGGAGCCCGCGGAGGTGCGGGTGGACGGTTCCCGCGCCGTGCTGCACGCGGCCGAGGTGCAGACCCGCGCGCTCGTCGACGGCACCTGGCGGGAGCTGCGCGAGCACCTGCGGACGATGCTGCAGGGCGCCGGGGTGGACGAGGTCGACGCCGAAGAGCTGACCGTGCTGCCCGGGGTGGAGGACCTCCTCGCGCTCACCGAAGTGCACCGGCTGGCCGCCAGCGGGATCTGGGACACCGTGCTCGTCGACTGCGGTCCGACGGCGGAGACCCTGCGGCTGCTCGCCCTGCCGGAATCGCTGGCCGGTTACCTGGAGCGGCTGTTCCCGGCGCACCGGCGCGCGGTGCGCGGACTGCTGGCCGGCATCGCGGGCAGCGACCAGGTGCAGCGCTGGGACGCGGTCGCCGACGGACTGGGTCGGCTGGCCGAACGCCTCGCCGCGCTCAAGAAAATGCTCACCGATCCGGGCACCGGCGTGCGGCTGGTGCTGACCCCGGAATCGGTGGTCGCCGCGGAAACCCGCCGGACCGTGACCGCGCTGGCGCTGCAGCAGATCCGGGTGGACGGCCTGATCGCCAATCGCGTGGTGCCGCACCCGGGATCGGCGCGCGGCGCGGCGGCGCAGTGGTTGCGCACCCGGCGCCGCGAGCAGGACGACGTCCTCGACTCCGTGCGCGCCGCGACCGACCTGCCCCTGCGCGTCGTGGAGCACCGCGCCGCCGAGCCGGTGGGCACCGACGCGCTGGCGGAACTCGGTGCCGAGCTCTACGGCGACGAGGACCCATTGGAGGGCGGTGCGGCAGCGCCGGCCATGCGGGTCACCGGTGGTGGGCGGTCGCTGGACGCGGAGTACGCACTGCAGGTCGCGCTGCCGCTGCACCCCGCGGCGGAGCTGGACCTGGCCCGCATCGGTGACGAGCTGGCGATCACAGTGGACGGTCGCCGCCGGTTGGTCGCGCTGCCGGCGGTCCTCCGGCGCTGCGTCGTGACCTCGGCGATCGCCGGCGACGACGGGCTGACCGTGCGGTTCCGGCCCGATCCGGAACAGTGGATGCGGTGAGAGCTGTGGACGAAACGCGCAAGCACGAGCAACTGGTCGAGGAGCTGCGGCTGCTGCTCGACGCCCTGGCCGGCAAGGCCGAGGAGTACCTGCGCGGCTGCGACCAGGCCTCGGAACCGCCTTCGGAAGCAGGCGAGCGCGGCTGCGGCTGGTGCCCGCTGTGCGCGGCGGTGGCGCTGGTGCGCGGACACCGCCCGGAGCTCAACGACCAGCTGCTCGGGATCGTGCAGCTGTTGCGGCAGGCGATGGCCGAACCTGCGCCGCAGCCGACGGAAGCAGAACCCGAACCGGATGCGCCCGCCAAGGTGCAGCGCATCCGCGTGCAGCGGGTCGGGGGAACGGTGCTGGACGAAGCTGAGGCGCGGTGCTGACCATCGGAGTGGACGTCGGCGGCACCAGCGTGCGCGCCAGCGTCGTCGACCCGCACGGCGAGATCCTGGAAACCCGCCGGGTTCCCACGCCGAAGAGCGGCCCGGAGCTGAACGCGGCGATCGCGGCGACCGTGCGCGCCCTGTCCGACCGGTACCCGGTGGCCGGGGTCGGGCTCGCCGTGGCGGGGTTCGTCAGCGAGGACCGCCGGGTCGTTCGCTTCGCGCCGCACCTGGCGTGGCGGCAGGTCGCCGTCGCCGACGAGCTCGCCGAACAGCTCGGGCTCCCGGTCGTGCTCGAGCACGACGCCAACGCGGCGGCCATCGCCGAGCAGCGCTTCGGGGCGGCCACCGGTGCGCGGGTGGCCGCGCTGGTGGCCATCGGCACGGGTATCGGTGCGGCGCTGGTGATCGACGGCCAGGTCTTCCGCGGCGCCCACGGCGTGGCGCCCGAGCTGGGGCACCTGCGGGTGGTCCCGGGCGGTCGGCAGTGCTCGTGCGGCAAGCGCGGCTGCCTGGAGCGCTACTGCAGCGGCACCGCGCTGGCGGCCACGGCGGGCGAGATGCTGCGCGACAGCAGCGAGCCGAGCACATTGCGGGAACTGGCCGAGCTGACCGGTGTGGATGTCGCACGCGCGGCGGAAGCCGGGGACCCGCTGGCCCGGCGCGCGGTGGACGACCTGGCGTGCTGGCTGGGGGAGGGCTTGGCGCTGGTCGCCGACGTCTACGACCCGGAAGTCGTGGTCATCTCCGGTGGCGTCTCGAGCTCCGCGCACCTCTACCTCGACGCGGCGCGCGAGCACTACGCGGCGACGATGACCGGAGCGGGCCACCGGCCCCTGGCCGAGGTGGTCGTCGCCCATCACGGTGACCCGGCGGCCATGATCGGCGCCGCAACACTGGCCCGAGAACACGCCCTGGCCACGCCGAAAGCTCCGTCCGGAGGCTGAAGGGGTGACCGGTCAGACCTGGGCGCCGTCGTCGTCGGAGCTCCGCGGAGGCTGGCGGAGGCGGAGGAGGAGCCAGCCGATGCCACCGCTGATCAGGACCAGGCCCAGCGGGAGGGTGACCGTGCCGGACAGCCCGGCGAGACCGGGTACCAGGGCGAACAGCACGCCCACCACGATCACCGCGATCCCGGCCAGGGTCGTCACCCGCGGAGTCGGCAGCGGCGGGGGCTCCGGCGGGACGTAGTGCTCGTCCTCTTCGGCGGTGGTCGGCGTCCAGTCGCGCGGACCGCTGTCCGCGGGCTCGATCGAGGTCGGCTCGACGGGCTTCGGCTCGGTGGCGGTGTCCGGCCGCTCGTCCTCCCCGGCCGGCTCGCGGTCTTCGGGCCAGCGCGCGAAGTTCTCGTCGCGCTCCAGGTCGGCGACGATCTCGGCGAAGGCGGCGTCGATGTCCTCCGGCCCGTCGGCGTTGTCGCGGCGCGTGCTCATACGACTTCCTCGACCCGATCGCGGTGGATCCGTTGCAGGAACTCGACGCTACCGCTGAACACCCGCGGTGCGTCGTGGTCCAACGTCACTACGTGGAAGCTGTCGGTCAGCACGACCTCGGTGAGGTCCTCGCTGCGCACCCCGTCCAGCACGACCGAGGAGTTGACCGGTTCGACGATGTGGTCGACCTCGGAGCGGTAGAGCAGCACCGGCTGCCGGATCCGCCCGAGGTCGGGGCGCACGACTCCCCACAGCTGCTGCAGGCTCGCCATCGCCCGCAGCGGCAGCCGCTGGTAGGCCAGTTCGAACCCGCCGGGCTTGGCGATGTCGCCCGGGATACCGCCGAGCGACGGCAGCACCCGGCTGAGCAGCGGCAGCATCCGAGCGGCTTTGCGCTCTGTCAGAACCGAGGGGTTGACCAGCACGATGCCGGCGATGTCCGGGTGCTCCTGGGCCAGCCGCAGGGTGAGCGTGCCGCCCATCGACTGGCCGAACACGAACACCGACGAGCAGCGCCCGCGCAGCTCGGCCAACTCGTCCTCGACGGCCCGGTACCAGTCCTGCCAGGTGGTCCGGTTCAGGTCCTGCCAGCGGGTTCCGTGCCCGGGTAACAGCGGGCATCGGACGGTCAAGCCCTCCGCGGCCAAGTGCTCGCCCCAGGCCCGCATGCTCTGCGGGGTGCTGGTGAAACCGTGGCAGAGCAGGACGCCGATGTCGTCCGATCCGTCGTGCGAGAACGGCTCGGCGCCGGAGAGCACGGGCACTGCAGCCTCCCAAAGCATCGGCGTGCCAGTATGGTTCATGGTCGCATGCGAGACCGACGAACGGGACGGCCTCGCCGATCTCGGAGTCCGGTAGATCACCATCAGCGAGATCGCATTGTGCTGCTCGCGCGCGCTCCGTACGCTGAGCAGCGATATCTTGCTGGCAGGGGAGGCGGCCGCGCGGTGATGTACTGGGTGATGAAGCACATTCTGCTCGGGCCCTTGATGAAGCTGTTCTGCCGTCCGAAGGTCGAAGGCGTCGAGCACGTTCCCGCCGAGGGCAGCGCGATCCTGGTCAGCAACCACGTCGCGGTCGCCGACTCGTTCTTCATGCCGCTGATGATGCCCCGGCGGGTCACCTTCCTGGCCAAGCGCGAGTACTTCACCGGCAAGGGCGTGAAGGGCAAGTTCAAGAAGTACTTCTTCTCCGGTGTCGGCCAGGTGCCCATCGACCGCTCCAGCGGTGCCGCGGCGCAGGCCGCGCTGGACACCGGTGTTCGACTGCTCCGCGAGGGCAAGCTGCTCGGCGTCTACCCGGAGGGCACCCGCTCGCCGGACGGCCGGTTGTACAAGGGCAAGACCGGCGTGGCGCGGATGGCGCTGGAGTCGGGCGCGCCGGTGATCCCGATCGCGATGTTCGGCACCGACAAGGTCAACCCCATCGGCTCGAAGATGTGGTACCCGCACAAGGTCGTCGTGAAGGTCGGGCCGCCGCTGGACTTCTCCCGCTACGAGGGGATGGCCGGCGACCGGTTCGTGGAGCGCTCGATCACCGACGAGATCATGTACGCGCTGATGGAGCTGTCCGGCCAGGAGTACGTCGACGTCTACGCGGCCAAGGTCAAGGACGAGCTGACCGCGCAGGGCAAGCACGTCGCGGGCTGGAAGCCGACGGGCTCCAGCGGCCGGGTGCCCGAGTCGAAGGCGGGCTGACCCGCTTTTCCGGGCTGTCGAACGAGATCCGCCCGACCGCGGCCGACTGCGCTGCCCCGCAACATCCGCCCTGGGCGAGCCCACCTACGCTGACCAGGTGAGGTTCTTCTACGACTGCGAGTTCATCGAGGACGGGCAGACCATCGAGCTGGTGTCGATCGGCATGGTCGGCGAGGACGGTCGCGAGTTCTACGCGGTGTCCACCGAGTTCGACGCGTCCCGCGCGGGCGCCTGGGTCCGGCAGCACGTGCTGCCGCAGCTCCCGCCGCCCTCGGACAAGAGCTGGCGCTCCCGCGCCCGGATCCGCGAAGACCTCTACGCCTTCATGACCGCGCGCGGCTCGAACCCCGAGCTGTGGGCCTGGTACGCCGCCTACGACCACGTGGCGCTGGCCCAGCTGTGGGGCGCGATGCCGATGCTGCCCTCCCGGATCCCCAAGTTCACCCGCGACCTCCGGCAGCGCTGGGAGGACGTCGGCAAGCCGAAGCTGCCCGCAGCACCGGACAACGCCCACGACGCCCTCGCCGACGCCAAGCACAACCTGGAGCGCTGGAAGGTCATCGAGGACGTCCGCCGCAAGCGCGGTTTCATCTGGTAGACGAGTGCCACGGGGCTGGGCTTGTCTCCTCGGCCCCGTTAGTAGGTGAGGCCGTCCCAGGTCTTGTTGGTGAGCGAGCTGGGATCGTCCACCATCCGGCTGCCGAGGGTCTCCTCGAGCCGGTTGATGATCAGGTCGACCAGGGCGGGCTCCTTGCGCCGGAAGGTGAGCCACGCTTGGGCGAGGGCGCGCGCATCGGGTTCGAGCTCGTGGATCCGCTCCATGACGGGCTGATAGGCGACAGCCTTCTCGCTGCTGCGCAGGCCCCACATCCGCTGGAACTCGAACTCGACGGGCGTCTCGAGGCCCAGTGCCGCCAGGTCTTTCTTGATGATCCTGAACACGACGCTGTGGGGGCGCTGATGCTTGGTGGGGAGCAGATCCCGGATCAACGCCGAGAGCTCTTCGCCCTTCTCGGCGGCCTTCGCGGAGGCCAACCGACGCATGAAGATCGCTTCGAGGCCGTTGTGCACCGGTTGTTCGCCGGGCGGGGTCGTGCGGATGATGCGCACCCGGCGGCTGAGGGCGAGCCCGAGCATTCGGTGCTCGTGGCCCTCGATGCGGACTGCACCCGCGTCCTGCAGCGCCCACAGGGCGATCGTCATCAACTCAGTGGAGAACGGGCCTTCCGGCACCTTGACGCCCGAAGCCTCGACCTCGTACGCCGTACCGGGGCCCTTCCGCGACCTGTCGACCATGAACAGGTCGCCGTAGAGGTAGGCCACTGAACTCGGGGCCACCTGCCGCGAGCGAACGTCGAAGGTTCCCATGGTGCTCCCCTTCTTCCCCGCGATGCGCGGTCGCGGCAGGGCGTGCCCGAGAGCGCATCGGGTCGAGCCGGCTGTGTGATCGGCACCTCCCCGGGTGCGTTCGTGGTCAGCAGGTGGTGTGCCCGCTTCCTCCGTGCGTCGGTGCGACCTCGTCGATCAGGGAGATGTTCCCCCTCGGGACCAGCGTGTAGGTGAGGTCCCAGTGGTCGCACCTCGATCCGGGATCGCCGGAATCGCCGACTTCGAGTGGGTCCGACTGCCCGCCGCGGTGAGCCGGATGTCGATGACGCTGGGTTTCGCCCTGCGCGACGGTGATTACCTGCGTGCGTGGCCGCCTGCGGCGGTTGTCATGCCACCCGCGGCGCTTCTCGTGGGCGCCTTGCTGGGCGCGGTGCACCCCGGACCCACCTACACCTACTCGGCCATCGCGATCGGAGTCCTCGCCGTGGTCGCCGGGCTCGGCTCCGGCCTGGGCTGCTGGGCATGGCTGGGATTCGTGCTCGCGGACTTCGCCCTGGTAGATCGCTCGACACTGCCGGGGTTCGCCGGCTCCGGTGCGCAGCACCTGGTGCAGGGCTACCTGCCGCTGGCCGTGTCCTACCTCGTGCTCGCGCTGCTCCTGATCATGGTGCCTGTGCTCGCCAGAGCATTGGCGCTGCGCACCACCGCCCCCTTGCGCGCGCGCCGTGGTGTGGCGCGAACGACGGAACTGGCGCTCAGCGCGGTGCTGTTGGCCGTGTTCACCTACGGCTGGGCGCAGGCAACGGCCTTCCTGATCCGTCCGTTGTGGACCTTCAGCGGAGGTACCCCGGCCACCGCCGCCATCGAACCACTGCAACAACACGCGGCCGCGCTGGCCGTCGCGTCCTTCTGCGCCGGTCTCTGCCGCGGTGTGCTGACCATGCTCGCGGTCGGCCGGGCGCCCATCACGCCGACGGCCCCCCGCCAAGACCACGGGCAGAGCGGCACCCGCACGATGCGGCGCATCGCTGCGGTGCCGATCCAGGCGGCGTTTCTGACGCTTTTGATGGCAGGGCTCATAGCAAGCGCTGCCCAGGGCACGCTGGTCTGGCTGGCGCTGTGCTCCATCCTCTACGCCCGCGTGCTGCTGATCCCCCGAATCCCGGTCTACCCCGCCCTGATCCGGCGCGTCCCCTTGCTGGCACGCCTGGCAGCCACCGTGGCGATCAGCTATCTGCTCGCGGCCCTGTTCGTCGAGCCTGCCGCCGAGCGCGGAGCGACCTCGTTCGTCTCCACCATCGTGGTCCTGCTGCTCTCGCTCGCCGCGGCAAGCCTGCTGATGCCGGCACCGCCACCAGCGCCCACCACCAAGGCGGCACCCCCGGCCGGACCTAGCCCGACAGCTCCGCGCACCTCCCCACCGGTCACGCCCCCGCGCTACGGACCGGAAACACCAGCCGACCCGCCCGGGCCGGCACAGACGGACACGAGCAGCGACCCTCCTAGGGCGGTCCGCCGCTGGGTGTACCGATCCGTGACCGCCGTGACCATCACCGGCGTCGCACTGGCCACGAACGTCCAGTCGGCAGCCGCCGACAACTGCTCCACGCTCAGCGATTGCTCGGCCGGCGTAAAGATCGCGCTCGCCTTGGCCGCCATCGCCCTCGTCCTGATCGGCGCCGCGCTCATCGGCGACCTCATCGCCGAAAGAATCGCCGCGGGGCTCGAGATCGGCGAGGTCTTAGAGACAGCCGAGTCCCTCGAAACTGCTGAGTCTCTGGAGACAGCCCAGTCCCTCGAGACAGCCCAGTCGCTGGAGACAGCCCAGTCTCTCGAGACGGCTGAGTCTCTCGAGACAGCCGAGTCCCTGGAGACGGCTGAGTCTCTCGAGACGGCTGAGCCCCTCGAAACGGCTGAGCCCCTCGAACCAGCCGAGCCCGGTGAACCAGTCGAACCCGCCGAACCCGCAGAACCCGCAGAACCAGCCGAACCTAGCGAACCCTCGCGTGCCCCGGACCCGAACGCTGAGCCAAGCGGTCGCCCGTCCCGCATCCGCGAGGGTATGGACGATGCGACCAAGCGCTCGCTGCAGCGCGAGAACGAGTCGGCCAGAACACTGGCCAAATCGGGCTATGAGGTCGAGCAGAACCCGACCGTTCCCGGCGGCAAGAATCCCGACTACCGAATCGAAGGTAAGCTTTTCGACTGCTACGCGCCCAAAACCGGCAACGCCCGCAACGTCGTCGACGCCATCCAGCACAAGGTCAACTCCGGCCAAGCGGATCGAATAGTGCTCAACTTGACCGATAGCAGCCTCGACTTGAATGCGTTGAGCGCCCAGCTGCGCGCCTCGCCGATCAAACTGCTCAAGGAAATCCTCTTGATCGACAAGCAGGGCAACGTGCTCCGCTTCTTTCCTTAGCCCCATGGAGTAAGGACGGCGCACATGGCTGTTTCCTACAACCTCGATATGGCGACGCCGACCCCCGTGGCGACGGTCGCCGGAGAATTGCACGACTTCGCTCGGGCCATCGGGCTGTTCGATGCGCCGGTCACTCCCGAACAGCTGCTTATTGAGGGAGCGGTGAGCAGGCTTGGAACGTGGATCAGGGTCGTCGAGGCCAGGCCGAGGCCGCAGAACGCGGTGAGCAGCGATCTTGGATTCACCCCTGCGGTGACGGTGGTGTTCCGCCTCGACAAGGACGGCGAGGTCTCCGATCAGCAGGACGACATGATCCGGCTGGTCTCCGGCCTGCTCGACCGGATCCCGGGTGACGCGGTGCTGCACTCGGACTTCGACGAGATCTGGTTGCTGCGCCGCGGTGACGACCTGAGCCTGAGCGAGCAGGCCGACCTGTGGCCACCGCACCGCTTGGCGGCGGTATCCCAGCGCTACCGCCACGCCACCCACACCTTCTCCGAGGAGTGATTTCCGAACGGTCGGAGGAGCGGGCATCTGATCTTGGTTCGTGCACCTGCCGGAAGCGACCACGTCGCTCGCCTGTTCCCACCGCTGGTCCGTTGCCCGGTAAATACGCGGTTACTTGCTGCAACGATCCAGTCCGTGCCAGGCTGGTGGTCGAGGGGAGACCTCGATCACACCTGGCTCACTGAGGAGGCGGCGAGAACCATGCCCGCAGGAATGCGTGTCGGAGTGCTCACCGGTGGCGGCGACTGCCCCGGTCTCAACGCGGTGCTCCGGGCGGTGACCCGCAAGGGGATTTCCGTGCACCAGCACGAGGTCCTGGGATTCCGCAGCGGGTGGCTGGGCCCGGTGGAGGGCCTGGTCGCGCCGCTCACCCTGGACCGCGTGGAGGACATCCTCAACCGCGGCGGCACCATCCTCGGCTCCTCGCGGACCAACCCGTACAAGGTCGACGACGGCATCGCCAGGCTCAAGGCCACCCTGGCCGAGCACCGGGTGGACGCGCTGATCGCGATCGGCGGCGAGGACACCCTGGGCGTCGCCGAGCAGCTCACCCACGACGGGGTTCCGGTGGTCGGGGTGCCCAAGACGATCGACAACGACCTGGACGCCACCGACTACACCTTCGGCTTCGACACGGCGGTGCACATCGCCACCGAGGCCATCGACCGGCTGCGCACCACGGCGGAGTCGCACCACCGCGCGCTGGTGGTGGAGGTGATGGGCCGGCACGCCGGCTGGATCGCCCTGCACTCCGGTCTGGCCGGTGGGGCCAACGTGATCCTGGTGCCGGAGCAGCCGTTCAGCGTCGAGCAGGTCTGCGAGTGGGTGGAGCAGCGCTTCGAGCGCCAGTACGCGCCGATCATCGTGGTCGCCGAGGGCGCGGTCCCGGAGGGCGGCAAGGAGCTGCTGGTCACCGGCGAGCGCGACGCCTTCGGGCACGTCCGGTTGGGCGGGGTCGGGACCTGGCTGGCCGACGAGATCGCCAAGCGGACCGGCAAGGAGTCCCGCGCGGTGGTGCTCGGCCACGTCCAGCGCGGCGGCACCCCGACGGCCTACGACAGGGTCCTGGCCACCCGCTTCGGCCTGCACGCCATCGACGCGATCACCGAGGGCGACTTCGGGAAGATGGTCGCCCTCCGCGGCACGGACATCGTCCGGGTCCCGCTGCGCGAAGCGACGGCCCAGCTCAAGACGGTCCCGCCCGAGCGCTACGCCGAAGCCGAAGTCCTCTTCGGCTGAGGGCCTGCCGCCGACCCGTCCGACCCTCACCTCGCCCGGTTAGGCCGCAGTTTCAATTGAAACTGCGGCCCAACCGGCGTGTCAGAGCCCGACACGCCGACACCTGTGGACAACTCCCCGCAAATTCAATGGAAATCGGACGTCCGATTTCCATTGAATTTGCGCACCCCGGCACCGGACTCGGCCGCACGGCGGTGCTCGGTTCCAGCATGTGGACGCATCTGTTCCACCAGTTAGGCTGATCCCTCGCGACTGGGCGTTGGGGCCGCACGCGGGCCACGCCCGTGCACCGTGCTCCCTCCGCGCCCGCGCAAGATCGTCCAACGCGAAGGGGATGCTGTGTCCACGCAACCGGTCGCCAGCGGGGAGCAGGTGCTCATCCGCTCGGCTCGGGACGTCACCGATCTGGTCAACTCGGGCGCCGCGCGGGGCAGCCACGCGAAGATGATCGTGCTGCTGGCGCTCGGCGGCATCTTCCTCGACGCCTACGACCTGACCTCGCTGGCCTACGGCATCACCGACATCAAGCAGCAGTTCGGCCTGTCCCCGGTCGGGGCGGGCGCGGTCACCGCCTCGATCAGCGTCGGCGCGATCCTCGGCGCCTGGCTCGGCGGCGTCCTGGTGGACCGGCTCGGCCGCTACCGCGTGTTCATGGCCGACATGCTGTTCTTCGTGGTCTCCGCGCTCGGCTGCGCGCTCGCGCCGAACATGGAGGTCCTGATCGTCTTCCGGTTCCTGATGGGCTTCGGCGTCGGCATGGACATCCCGGTGGCCATGGCGTTCCTGGCCGAGTTCTCCCAGCTGCGGGGCAAGGGCAGCAAGGGCTCGCGCACCGCCGCCTGGTCACCGGCCTGGTACGTGGCCACCAGCGCCTGCTACCTGGTGATCATGGGCCTGTACTTCGCGCTGCCCGACCAGCACCACGACCTGCTGTGGCGGTTCACCGTCGGCTTCGGCGCGGTGCCCGCGCTGGTCATCCTGCTGGTGCGCAACAAGTACATGAACGAATCGCCGTCCTGGGCGGCCAACCAGGGCGACCTGGAGCGGGCGGCGGAGATCCTGCGCAAGTCCTACGGCGTCAACGCCGCGGTCGCCCCCGATGCGGAGGTGGCTGCTCCGAAGGCGGAGCGCAGCGGCCTGCGCGACTTCGCGCGGCTCTTCGAGCGCCGCTACCGCGGCCGGACGTTCCAGGCGCTGGCCATCGGCCTGGCCCAGACCTTCGGCTACAACGCCGTCGCCTACGGCCTGCCGATCATCATCACCAGCATCCTCGCCCAGGGCGCGCTCAACACGATCACCGCATCGCTGGTGCTCAACCTGGTCTTCGCGGTCACCGGCGGGCTGCTCGGCATCCGGCTGGCCAACAAGACCGGGGCTTGGAAGCTGACGTTCCTGGGCTTCGCGGTGCAGCTGACTTCGCTGGTGGTGCTCGCGCTGATCGGCAAGCCCTCGGCCACCGCGTACGTGCTGTTCGCGATCTTCGCGCTGGGCGCGTTCATGTTCGCCCAGGCGTCCGGCCCGGGTGCGCACTTCATGAGCTTCGCCTCGCTGAGCTACCCGACGGAGATGCGCGGTACCGGCATCGGCTTCAACCAGGGCACGCTGCGGGTCGGTTCCACGATGGCGCTGTTCTTCTTCCCGGTGCTCAGCGCGGCCCTCGGCAGCGGGGTGTTCTGGGTGATCGCCCTCGCCCCGCTGATGGGCCTGGTGGCCCTGCTGGCCAAGCGCTGGGAACCGGTCGGCTACGACGCCGACGCGGTCGAGGCGCAGTGGCAGCGGGAAGCCGTTGACGAGACGCCGTCGCGCGGCTGAAGATCAGGTTCCGGCGGGTCGGGCTGCGGCTCGTCCTGTCAGGACGAACCGCTGGGATCTCCGCGAGCTCGGCTAGGCCTACTGAATCGAGTCCGGCTGGGCTTCCGCATCGTGGGACGTGCTTCCCGGGGTAAAACCACTGGCGCCGACCGCCTATTCTGGGAAACGTGAACTGGACCGTCGACGTCCCCGTGGACGACCTGCCCGAACTGCCGCCGCTGCCGCCCGAGATGCGCGCCCGGCTCGACGACGCCCTGGCCCGCCCGGCCGCCCAACAGCCCAAGTGGCCGGACCAGGAGCAGGCGAACAACGTCCGGAAGGTGCTGGAGAGCGTTCCTCCGGTGACCGTCCCCTCCGAGGTCGACCAGCTGCGCCAGCACCTCGCAGCGGTCGCCAGGGGCGAAGCCTTCCTGCTCCAGGGCGGTGACTGCGCGGAGACGTTCGCGGACAACACCGAGCCGCACATCCGCGGCAACATCCGCACCCTGCTGCAGATGGCGGTGGTGCTGACCTACGGCGCGAGCATGCCGGTGGTCAAGCTCGGCCGCCTCGCCGGGCAGTACGCCAAGCCGCGCTCCAGCGACACCGACGCGCTGGGCCTGCCGTCCTACCGCGGCGACATGATCAACTCGCTGGTGGCCACCGAGGAGGCGCGCCGCCACGACCCGTCGCGGCTGATCCGCGCCTACGCCAACGCCAGCGCCGCGATGAACCTCTCCCGCGCCCTGACCAGCGCCGGGATGGCCGCGCTGACCAAGGTGCACGACTGGAACAAGGACTTCGTGCTCAACTCCCCGGCTGGGGAGCGCTACGAGTCGGTGGCCGCCGAGATCGACCGCGGCCTGCGCTTCATGGCGGCCTGCGGGGTCGACGACTCCAGCCTGCACTCGGTGCAGTTCTACGCCAGCCACGAGGCGCTGGTGATGGACTACGAGCGCGCCATGCTGCGCCTGGACACCACCGGCGAGAAGCCGCGGCTGTTCGACCTGTCCGGCCACTTCCTGTGGGTGGGGGAGCGGACCCGCCAGCTCGACGGCGCGCACGTCGCCTTCGCCGAGCTGATCTCCAACCCGATCGGCATCAAGATCGGCCCCGGCACCACGCCGGAGCAGGCCGTGGAGTACGTCGAGCGGCTGGACCCGAACAACGAGCCGGGCCGGCTCACCCTGATCAGCCGGATGGGCAACGGCAAGGTCCGCGACGTGCTGCCGGGGATCGTGGAGAAGGTCACCGCCTCCGGGCACCAGGTGATCTGGCAGTGCGACCCCATGCACGGCAACACCCACGAGGCCAGCACGGGCTACAAGACCCGCCACTTCGACCGGATCGTGGACGAGGTGCAGGGCTTCTTCGAGGTCCACCACCGCCTCGGCACCCATCCCGGCGGCATCCACATCGAGCTGACCGGTGAAGACGTCACCGAGTGCGTGGGCGGCGCGCAGGACATCTCCGACGCCGACCTCTCGGGCCGCTACGAGACGGCCTGCGACCCGCGCCTGAACACCCAGCAGTCCCTGGAGCTGGCGTTCCTGGTCGCGGAGATGCTCCGCGGCTGACCCCAGCTGACGAGGAGGCCCGGAACCCGCGCGGTTCCGGGCCTCCTTTCGTTGCCGTGAGCGTTTTGGGTCGTCATAGCGACCCAAAGTGCTCACGGGAGTTGGTCAGGCCTGCCGTTGGTGCACGGGGGTGCGGGAGAGGCGTCCGAACGCTTCGCTGAGGCCCAGCGGGTCGTAGTGCACCAGCGACCGGGCGCCGAGCACCGCCGCACCGATGCCCACGGCGACGAACGACCAGTTGTACATCGCCTGCTCGCCGTCGGGGTAGTACGCCAGCACCAGCGCGATCGACGCCCCGACCACGTAGGACAGGGCGCGCGGGGTCCAGGCGAACGCCGCGCCCAGCGCGAGGCCCCAGGTCGTGTACCAGGGCAGCAGGACCGGCGACAGGAACGCGCCGAAGCACAGGACGATCGCCGCGCGGCGCACCGCTTCGGGCCCGCCTTCGCGCGCCTGCCACCAGTTCCAGGCGAGGATCGCGACCAGCAGCAGGGAACCGAGCGTGCGGGTGGCGCCCACGAACGGCCAGATGTTGGCCTCGCCGAACAGCGACACCAAGCTGTGCACCGCCTGGCCGACGGCCGTCGGCGCGGACAGGTAGTTGACGATCATGCCGGGCGCCGACAGCGCCCCCAGCCAGCCGAAACCGACCTTGGCCAGCAGCGTGCACCCGCCGAAGACCACCACGAAGATCCCGAGCGAGGGGGCCACCGCGCGCAGGAACCGCTGCCACCGCGGACCGGTCAGCCGGGACGCCCAGATCCACACCAGGAACGGCAGCGCCAGACCGGCGGTGGCCTTGATCGCCATCGCCGCCGAGGCCAGCGCCATCCCGCTGGCGTGGCGGCCTTCCAGCACCAGCAGCGTGCCGACCGACAGCAGGCCGATCATCAGCATGTCGTTGTGCGGGCCGCCGACCAGGTGCACCACCGTCATCGGGCTGGCCGCGACCAGCCACAGCGCCACCGGCAGCCGGCCGCCGAGGTGGCGCACCAGTCCGGGCAGCGCGCAGATCAGCATCACCAGGCCGCCCAGCAGCACCAGCCGCATCACCACGACGCTGATGATGATGTCGTGCCCGGCCAGCAGGATCACGCCCTTGGCCACGCCCATGAACAGCGGCCCGTACGGCGCCGGCGTGGTCTGCCAGGTCGGGTGCACGTTCTCCGGGATCGGGCCGGTGAGCGCGGCCGGACCGACGCCGTAGGGGTCGAGCCCGTTCAGCGCCAGCAAGCCCTGGCCGAGGTAGCTGTAGACGTCGCGGGTGAACAGCGGCGGGGCGATGAGCATCGGCACCAGCCAGGCGACCGTCGCCCACAGCACGCCGCGGGAGGTCACCAGGTGGGCCAGCACGCCACGGCCGAGCCGCACCCACGCCCACACCAGCAGGGCGAACCCGATGTAGACGACGGTGACGGCGACGTCGTGACCGTGCCCGTAGCGCAGCACCGACATCGGACCGGTGCCCAGGACCGGATCGTGCACGAGCGTTCCGGCGGCGCCGAAGGAACCGATCAGCAGCAGCACGGAACCGATCGCGCCCAGCGCGATGGTGCGCAAGGGCAGCGGACGGCTCTCGTGCCGTTCGCCAGCGGCCTGGTCGGCTGTCGTGTTGTTGGCCTGCTCGGGCCAGTCGGGTGCCGACTCGGTGGAAACAGTCGGGGGCATCGTGCTCCCAATATTTCCACAACCGACCTCCGGCTCGGCTGTGACCAGGCGAGATCGCCCGAGTCGCCGCCGATCAGGTGAAGCCCGGGAGGCGGGTAGCCGCAGGTAGATCCCACATCGGGAAAACGTTACGCAACCCGATGGAGATCAGGATCACATCACAGCGCGGTGACGTGGATCTCGCTTCCCGGCTCGACCTTGCTGCCCGGCAGCGGGTACTGGCCGAAGATGACCATGTTCTCCCGGTGGAAGATGGCGTTGACGTTGAGCCTCAACCCCAGCGCCGCGACCTGCTGCTGCGCTTCTTCCACGCTGACCCCGTTGAGGCTGGGCACGGTCACCGCGTTCGACAGCTTCACCCCGATGCGGGGCTTGCCGACCAGCTTGACCTCGGTGCCGATCTCCGGATCGGTGCCGATGACGTGGTCGGCGGCCACGTCCGAGTTGAACTCGCGGCCCAGCTCGTAGGGCTCGAAACCGGCGTTGGCCAGCGTGGCGAAGGCGTCGTCGCGGCTCATCCCGCGCACGTCGGGCACCGGCACCGGCGGCGGACCCTTGCTGACGATCAGCGACACCTCGCCGCTGATGTTCAGCGGGGTGCCCGGCGCCGGGTCGACGCTGATGACCCGGCCTTCCGGCACGCTGGTGTGGAACTGGTCGGCCGACTGGTCGTGCTTGGGCTGCAGCTTCGCGTTGCGGATGATGCTCTCGGCCTCGGCCAGCGGGGTGCCCTCGGCGATCTCCGGCACCTTCGGCTTGCCCAGAGACACCACGAGGTCGACGCTGCTGCCGCTGCGCACCTGCGAACCCTCGCGCGGGTTCGAGCTGATGACGACGCCTTCCGGCACGTTGTTGTCGTTCTCGCGGGTCACGTTGCCCGTCAGCTCGAGGTCCGAGAGGGCCTTCTGCGCGGCCGCCTCCTGCTGGCCGACGAGCTTGGGCACGTCGACGTAGCTGCCCAGGCCGAGCCAGAACGCCGCACCGCCCACGAGAGCGGCGAGCACCAGGACGATCGCGGTCCAGATCGCGACGGTCCGCCGCCCGTTCCTGCGCTCGCGCACCGGTCCCGCCGGAACCGCCGCCATCTCCTGGGTGAAGTCGTCGTCGGTGGTCGGGCGCAGCATCGCCCGGGTCGGATTCGGCTGCTGCGGCGGCGGTGCGGCCTGGACGGCCGGGATCTGCGCGGTCGGCGGATCAGCCGCGACGGCGGGCATCAGGGTGGTGTGCTCGGCCGACTCGGGGACCGGCACCGGGACCAGCGAGATGCCGAGCTCGTGGCGCGCCTGCTGCAGCTCGGTGAGGAACGCCTCGGCGCTCTGCGGGCGCTGCGCCGGATCGCGGCGGGTGGCGCGAACCACCAGGTCGTTGATGGCCGGCGGGAGGTCGGGGACCTGCTCGGCCGGCGGCGGGACGTCGTCGTTGACGTGCCGGTAGGCCACCGACAGCGCGGTGTCGCCGACGTAGGGCGGCCGGCCGGTGAGCATCTCGTAGAGCACGATCCCGGCCGCGTAGACGTCGGTGCGCGCGTCGGCGGCGCCGGTGGTGACCTGCTCGGGGGAGAGGTAGGCGACGGTGCCCAGGATGACGCTGCCGCTGGTCGTCCCGGCCTCGGCGGCCGCGCGGACCAGCCCGAAGTCGGCGACCTTGACCGAGCCGTCGGTGCTGATCAGCACGTTCTCCGGCTTGACGTCGCGGTGCACCATCTCGGCCTGGTGCGCGGCCTGCAGGGCGGAGAGCACGGGCTCGATCACGCTCAGAGCCGTCGCCAGCGGCAGCGGCCCGCGCTCGTCCATGATCAGGTCGCGCAGCGTGCAGCCCTCGACCAGCTGCATCACCAGGAACACGTGCTCTTCGCCGGTGCCGTGGTCCACGCCCTGGTCGTAGACGGCCACGATGTCGGGGTGGTGCAGCTTGGCCGCTGCCCGGGCCTCGCGTTCGAAGCGCTCCACGAACGACCGGTCGCCGGAGTACTGCGCGTCCATGACCTTGATCGCGACCGGCCGGTCCAGCCGGGTGTCCAGGCCCCGGTAGACGGTGGACATGCCACCGCGGGCGATCAGCGCGTCGACCCGGTACCGGCGTTCGAGCATGGCTCCGACGAGGCTCGCGCCGCGTTCTCGCCGTGTCTCTGAAGTCATTTTCCGCCAACCGCCGGGTAACCGTTCCTCCCCGATTGTGGCAGGTGCGGACGACACGCCGGGGCCAGGCCGTGGGATGGGTCATGATCTTGGTCGGATGTCGCGGTGGGTGGATCTCCTGGCCGGTGGCGCTCGGCGTCGGACCCCTCGATGTGGCAAGGTATGCAGCGTGAGTGCGATCCCCGCTGCCCCGGATGTGCTCGCTCCCGATGTGGAGGTCGTTCCGCTGGAGGCCGTCGCTGAACGGCTCGGGCGGTCCGTGACCCGGGTGCACCAATTGATTCGTGATGGACATCTACTGGCTCTGCGCCGCGACGCCGTGCTCGGCGTTCCCGACGTGTTCCTCGCCGGCAACGAGATCGTGAAGGGCCTGCCCGGCACGATCACCCTGCTGCGGGACTCCGGCTACCACGAGGACGAGATCCTCCGCTGGTTGTTCACGCCGGACGACTCGCTGCCGGGAACCCCGATCGACGCGCTCCGCGGCGACCGGGGCCGAGAGGTAAAGCGCCGGGCTCAGGCCATGGGCTTCTGATCTGTTCGTGAGCGGCGACGGTGGTTTGAGCGACCATCGCCGCTCACGACCCGACGATCCTCTGCGCTGCGAGCTTCCCGGAGATCAGGACCGGTGGCACGCCG
Source organism: Saccharopolyspora sp. NPDC002686 (assembly GCF_040295745.1). NCBI lineage: Bacteria > Bacillati > Actinomycetota > Actinomycetes > Pseudonocardiales > Pseudonocardiaceae > Saccharopolyspora > Saccharopolyspora sp. NPDC002686. The sequence continues at coordinate 5,909 of NZ_JBEOVY010000035.1, read as the reverse complement.
ACTCCCGGCGTCGTCCCGGAGCCCGCCAGCACCGCGTTGCCCAGACCGCGGACCAGGTTCCGCGGCCGGAACGGGCCGGTCTGCGGGAACGTGTGCGCGGCCGAGAACGGCGTCCCGGCGGCATGCCCCTGAGCTGCCCAGTCCGCGGGCGTGACCAGCTCCTGCACCTCGATCGAGGAGCCGAAGTCGGTGAAGCCGCGCCGCTCCAGGGTGCGCAGCAGCTCGTCGCGGTATGCGGGGCCGATGCGGTCCCAGTCGAACTCACCGGTCGCCAGGTTCGGGCACGGCGCGAGCACGTAGTGCAGCTCGCGGCCTTCCGGCGCCAGCGTCGGATCGGTCGTGGTCGGCCGCGTGACCAGCAGCGATGGGTCGCTCATCAGTGCGCCGTCGCGGATGATCTCGGTGAACGTCCGGTTCCAGGCATCGCCGAAGGAGATCGTGTGGTGCGCGTCGGACCAGCTGCGCGTGGTCCCCGCGTGCAGCACCACGGCCGACGGTGACCAGCGCAGACGCCGCCGCGGCCGCTGTCCGAGCAGCCGGTGCACCACCGGCAGGTCCGGGGTCAGCACGAACGCGTCGGCCTCGATGCGTTCACCGGCGGCAGTGCGCGCGGCGACGAGCCAGTCGCCCCGCCGCTCCAGGTCGGTGACCTCGGTGTCGTACCGGAACACGACGCCCGCGTCCGCAGCTGCGTCGGCGAGGGCTTGGGGCACCGCGTGCATCCCGCCGCGCGGGAACCACACGCCGTTGATGGTGTCCATGTAGGAGATGACCGCGTACAGCGCGAGGGCGCGGCGCGGGTCCAGGCCGGCGTAGAGCGCCTGGAACGAGAACACCCGGCGCAGCCGTTCGTCGTGCAGGAAGCGGCCGATCGCCGGGCCCAGGCGGCCGAAGCCGCCCAGCGCGGTCAACCGGGCCAGCTCCGGCGACACCAGGTCCAGCGGGGAGTCGAAGTTCGCGTCGATGAACCGGTGCATCTCCGCCCGGTACACCTCGGTCAGCCACTGCCGCAGCCGTCGGTAGCCGGCCGCCTCGGCCGGTCCGGCGAAGCGGCGCACCTCCTGCTCCATGGCACCGGCGTCGGTGTGCACGTCCAGCGTCGAACCGTCGGCGAAGCGCGCTTGGTACGCCGGGTGCAGCGGGATCAGGTCGAGGCGCTCGGCCAGCGAGTCGCCGACCGCGTGCAGCGCTTCGTCGACCAGCTCCGGCATGGTCAGCACGGTCGGGCCGGTGTCGATGCGGTAGCCGTCCAGCCGGTGCAGCCCGGCGCGGCCGCCCGGCAGCGGCGCGCGCTCCACCACCGTGACCTGCCGACCGGCCCCGACCAGGTGCAGCGCGCTGGCGAGCCCGGCAAGGCCGGCGCCGAGGACCAGCACGTGGTCGCTGCGGCCGGTGGTGGTGCGCATCAGCGGGTGCGGTCGGTGACGGCGACGGCCAGCTCGGCGAGCCGCGACGCGGCGGGTTCGGCCAGGTTCGCGCCGTGCAGCGCGAGCAGCGCCGATCCGGTCAGGTCGGTGATCCGCTTCTCCACCGCGGCCACCGCGCCGAGGCGGGTGAGCACCTGCCGCGCCTGCTCGACTCGTTGCTCGTCCAGCTCGGGGTCGCCGAGGACGCCGTGCAGCAGGTCCAGCGCTTCCTGGTCGTTCTGCTCGCGGGCGGTGGCTGTCGCTTCGGCGATCAGCACGGTCCGCTTGCCCTCGCGCAGGTCGTCACCGGCGGGCTTGCCGGTCACCCCGGGGTCGCCGAAGACGCCGAGCAGGTCGTCGCGCAGCTGGAAGGCGACGCCGATGTCGGAGCCGAACCGGCGCAGCGCCTCCAGCGCTTCGGGGCTCGCTCCGGCGATCTCGGCACCGAGCTCCAGCGGGCGCTGCACCGTGTAGGACGCGGCCTTGAGCTGGCAGATGCGCAGCGCGGCTTGCGGGGTCTCGTCGCCCCGGACCTGGCCGAGCACGTCCAGGTACTGCCCGGCGAGGACCTCGGTGCGCATCGCGCGCCACGGCCGCAGCGCCCGACTCAGCGCCTCCGGCGAGATGCCCGCGCCGTGCAGCATGTCGTCGGCCCAGGCCAGCGCCAGGTCGCCGAGGAGCACGGCACTGGCCATGCCGAACTGCTCGGCGTCGCCGGTGAATCCGGACTCCTGGTGGACCTGCTCGAACTTGCGGTGCACGGTCGGATTGCCGCGCCTGGTGTCGGACTCGTCGATGAGGTCGTCGTGCACCAGTGCGCACGCCTGGATCAGCTCCAGGGCGCTGGCGGCGCGCAGCATCGCCACCGCGGCCGGGCCCTCGGCGCTGCCGCCGGCCGCGCGCCAGCCCCACCAGGCGAAGGTGGGGCGGATCCGCTTGCCGCCGTTGAGCACGAAACCGGACAGCTCGGCCACCGCAGCCCCGAAGGCCGGGTCGAGGTCGAGGGCCTCGGACCGGCGGGCCTGCAGGAATTCGGTCAGCTTCTGCTGGACCTGATCGGGAAGGCTCGACTCCACGACGGTGTCCTTGCTGGTTGCTTCTGCGGTAACCGAATGTGATGGGGTCACAGCCCCATCCTCCGCGATGCCCTTCGCGTTCGGCTGCCCGGGCTACCGGTTAGCTCCCAGTCGTTGGGAAGACTTCGGAGCGTAGTTGATTTGTCCCTATGCTGAGCGGCATGGCAGTGGTGGTAGATCGGTTGCGCACCGAGCGGACGACCTTCTCGGTGGAGTTCTTCCCACCGCGCAACGACGACGAGGAACGCGTTCTCTGGCGGGCGGTGCGCGAGCTGGAACCGCTGGATCCGGCGTTCGTCTCGGTGACCTACGGTGCGGGCGGCTCCAGCCGGGACCGCACGATCCGCACCACCGGGCGCATCGCCCAGGAGACCACCCTGACCCCGATGGCGCACCTGACCGCCGTCGACCACTCGGTGGCCGAGCTGCGCAACGTCATCGGCTGGTACGCCGCGTCCGGCGTGCGCAACGTGCTGGCGGTCCGCGGCGACCCGCCGGGCGACCCGAACGGCGAGTGGGTCCGCCACCCGGAAGGGCTGGAGCACGCCGACGAGCTGGTGCGGCTGATCCGCGAGCTCGGCGACTTCTGCGTCGGGGTCGCGGCGTTCCCGCACGGGCACCCGCGCTCGGCCGATCTCGACGTCGACGCCGACCACCTGGTCCGCAAGGTCCGCGCGGGTGCGGGTTTCGCCGTCGCCCAGCTGTTCCTGGAACCGGAGTACTTCCTGCGGCTGCGCGATCGGATGGCCGCGCGCGGCTGCGACGTGCCGCTGCTGCCCGGCGTCATGCCGATCACGACGCCGCGGGTGCTGTCGAAGTTCGGCGAACTGGCCGGCGTCCCGGTGCCCGGCGCGATCGAGGACCGGCTGCTCCCGCTGGTCGACGACCCGGCCGGATTCCGCCAAGCGGGGGTGGACGTGGTGACCGAGCTCTGCGCCCGCCTGATCGACGAAGGCGTCCCGGCGCTGCACTTCTACACCCTCAACCGCTCCAAAGCGACGCGCCAGGTCGTGGCCAACCTCGGCCTCTGACCGGTCAGCTCCGCGGGTAGCTGGGTTCGTCGGCGGCCTGCTCGGCGCGGTTGCGGAGGTGGTTCCGCAGGGCGAGGACCGCGACCAGCGCGGCGGCGACGAAGGTGAGGACCACGACCAGCACGGCCCAGCCGACCCAGTCCGCGCCCGCGGAGTTCGAGAACTGGTAGATCGCCGACATCTCGGTGACCGCGCCCGGCTGCAGCGTCCAGCTGACGGTGCCCGCCGACTCCTGGCCGTTGGTGTTGGTGATCTCGCCCGGCGCGCTGAGCTTCAGGTCCACCGCGGAATCGGTGTCGGCCAGCGGGGTCAGGTCCACCGAGCCGTCGAAGATCACCAGCGAGCCGGACCGGGACAGCTTCAGCTGGTACCGGGAGTCGGACTGGCTCAGCCCGGCGGCCAGCTCCTGGACCTCCTGGAAGGTCAAGTCGTGGAAGGACAACCGGGACCCGACCCGGCCCTCGTCGCGGTACGGCGCGATCTCGACCCGGTCGGCCAGCGAATCCGGCGGGTGCAGCTGGAACGGCACCTGGCCGTCGGGGGTTTCGGTGGCCACCAGCACTTCGCCGGACACCAGGTCGTCACCGGAGACGTTCATCGAGGCGTTGACGCGCAGGCACCCGCCGAGCAGCGTGCCGAGCACGGTGATCAGCACCAGCAGCGATGCCGCGCGGCGGCGCGGTCCCTTGGCCTCCACCTGCGCGATCTTCGCATCCAGCAGCCGATTTCGCCGAGCGCGATACCCCTTCGTCGTAGTGCGGGTGCGGGTCGGGGACCCGCGATAGCGTGGCCGCCATGGGAGTTGACCACAACGGCGTGCACGAGATCAGCGATCGGTTCGTCGACGAGCTGGCCGCGCTCGACCCGATCGCCGCGACGTACCTGGGTGTGCCAGGTGGGGAAGAAGAGCTGACCGACTACTCGCCGGACGGGCACCAGGCCCGCGCCGAGCTGTCCCGCCGCAGCCTGGCGGCGGTGGAAGCCGCTGAGCCGCGCGACGATTCGGAGCGCATCGCCCAGGCGGTGTTCTCCGAACGGGTGGGGCTGGACCTGGAACTGCACGAGATCGGCGCGGACATGTCCGCGCTGAACGTGATCGCCTCTCCGGCGCAGGAACTGCGGCAGGTCTTCGACCTGATGCCGACCGACACCCCGGACCACTGGCGGACCATCGCCCGACGGCTGTCGAAGATGCCCGAGGCGCTGCTGGGCCTGCGCGTCGGCCTGCTGACGGCGGCCGCGGACGGGAACGTGTCGGCGGCGCGCCAGGTCCGCAAGGTCGCCGAGCAGTGCGACACCTGGTCCGGCCGCAGCGGGCAGCCGTCGTTCTTCGCGGCGATGGTGGAGCGCGCCGACGGCGTGGACGAGTCGCTGCGCCGCGACCTGGACACGGCGGCGGAGTCGGCGGCCGAGGCCTACGCCGGGCTCGCGGACTTCCTGCGCGGCGAGCTGCTGCCGAAGGCGCCGGAGAAGGACGCCGTCGGCGAGGAGCGGTACCGGCTGTGGTCGCGGTACTTCACCGGCGCCCGGCTCGACCTGCGCGAGGCCTACGAGTGGGGCTGGGCGGAGTTCGCCGGCATCGAGGCGGAGATGAAGCAGATCGCGGACCGGATCAAGCCGGGCGCGACGCTGGCCGAGGCCGCCGCGGCGCTCGACGCCGACCCGCGCTACCAGGTCCGCGGCCAGCGGGCCTTCGAGGAGTGGATGCAGCGGCTGTCCGACCAGGCGCTGCAGGACCTGCGCGGCACGCACTTCGACATCCCGGACCCGCTGATGGAGCTGGAGTGCCGGATCGCCCCGCCGGGCGGCGGCGTCGGCGCCTACTACACCGGGCCGACCGAGGACTTCTCCCGTCCGGGCCGGATGTGGTGGTCGGTGCCCGCCGACAAGGAGGACTTCCCGACCTGGCGCGAAGTGTCCACCGTGTACCACGAGGGCGTGCCGGGACACCACCTGCAGGTGGCGACCGCGGTGCACGAAGCGCAGCGGCTGAACAAGTTCCAGCGGTTGGCCTGCTTCGTCTCCGGCCACGGCGAGGGCTGGGCGCTCTACGCCGAGCGCCTGATGCGGGAGCTGGGCTACCTCGAGGACGACGGCGACCTGCTGGGCATGCTCAACGACCAGCTGTTCCGCGCGGCGCGCGTGGTGGTCGACATCGGCATGCACCTGGAGCTGGAGATCCCGGCGGGCACCGGCTTCCACGAGGGCGAGCGCTGGACCCCCGAGCTGGGCCTGGAGTTCATGCTCGACCGGACGATCACCGACCCGCAGCACGTCCGCGACGAGATCGACCGCTACCTGGGCTGGCCCGGCCAGGCTGGCGGCTGCTGGACCGCCCGACCTTCGACCGTTTCGCCGGTCGCCTGATGCGGGCGTGGTGGCGCCGCTGGTGGACC
>NZ_JBEOVY010000034.1:0-35071 GCF_040295745.1 Saccharopolyspora sp. NPDC002686 | reverse complement strand
GGACGCGGTGCAGGTCGGCGCGGTGGTAGTGCCAGTAGGGCGCTCCGTACTGGTCGATCACCCGCTGCCCGAGCGGCAGCTGGGCGATGATGCTCCCGTCCGCCCAGCGGCGGCGGACCTGGTCCTGGGGTTCGGTGCGCACGCGCTCGAGCTCGGCGCGCAGCCCCAGGCCGATGAGGATCCGGCTGGCGTTGGGGGCGGTCTGGATTCCCGCGCCGATCTCCCCCAACTGCGGCGCCGCCTCGACGACCGTGGCCCGCAGGCCCCGTTGCCGCAGCGACAGCGCGGCGCACAGGCCCCCCAAACCGGCACCGACAACAACGACTTCGAACGACTGGCTCGCAGCCACGCTGGCCTCCTCGTCCTCGCCGGAACCCGCGTCGGATTCAGATGATCCGAACACGTACTATCCGGATGTGCAAGGTTTTGCTTGAAAAGGATTTGTTCGCAGGTGATTACCGCTTGATGTGCTCCTGATCGGCGCGAAGAGGCAGACGATCAGGATGCGGACGCGCGAGCACGAGCTCGCGTCGAGGCGTGCGGATTCAGCACGGCCCGAGGAGCCGGGACGCCCCGCCCTGAGGGCGGTCCCGGCCACGAACGCCGCGCGCTGGAAGGTCAGGCCGGGACGGCGACGGCTCCGCCGAGCAGCTTTCCCGCACCGGGCACGCGGGTTTCGAGCCCGAGCTCGGACAAGATCCGGAAGGTGGTGGCGGTCGCGGCCGAGAGCACCGGGATCCCCACCTCGTCCTCCACCGGCTGGATCGAGGGCAGGGACGGCATCTGCACGCAGGCCGACAGGACCAGCGCGTCGGCGCCGGACAGGTCGAGCTTGCGGTAGTGCTCCCGCAGATCGGCCGGATCAAGCCGCGCCACGGCGAGGTTGTCCGGCACCTCCAGCGAGAGCGCGTCCACCACCTCGACCCCGGCGTCCTCGATGTAGTCCGCCACCGCCTTGGTCAGCGGCTTCATGTACGGCGTCAGGATCGCGACCTTGCGCGCGCCCAACGCGCCGATGCCGGACAGCAGCGCACCAGCGCTGGAGACGACCGGGGCGTCGGACCCCTCGGCGCGCAGCGCGCGGGTGATGTCGTCCTCCGCCGTGCAGTGGTAGCCCGGCCCCTGCGCCATGATCGCCACCAGGCAGGCGGTGGCCACGACTCCCGGGCGGGCGTCGGCCAGCTCCGCCGCCGCCCGTTCGGCCTGGGCGTTCATCGCCCGCAGCTGCTCCGGGGTCACGTGCTGCATCCGCGCCCGCGCCGAGTGGAAGACGAACCGGTCCCCCGGTTCGGCCTCCTCCCGGGCGCGCAGCATCCGGGGCAGCTCGGTCTCCATGGTCAGGTTCGAGCTGGGCACGATCATCCCGATGTGGTGCTCGCGCACCGCCGCGTCCGCGCTCATCGCCGACCGACCGGGCGCATCTCGGCGACGGTCAGCTCGCCCGCGTCGACGATCAGCTCGTCGTCCAGGTACAGCGAGTTGCCGCGCATCGGGATGTCGAAGTGGCAGGCGGTGTCGTTCGGGCCGCCGAGCTCGTTGTTCGGCCCGATGGAGAACATCACGTTGCCGTAGAAGCTGCGCAGCTCCATGCCCATCCCGCCCGGGAACTGGGTCAGGCCGTGCCAGTGGGCCCGCTCGTCCAAACCCCAGCCCACGTGGCTCATCCCGTAGCCGCGCGGGTCGTCGAAGCTCTCGATGTAGGAGCGAAGCAGGTCCGCGTCCAGCCCGGACGACCCGGCGCCGCCGCGGATGTCGCGGATGAAGCCCTCCTCGATGGTGATCTCCACCGGGGTCTGCACGTAGGTGTTGAACGGCAGGAGCACGTCGCCCGGCGCGAGCACGATCTTCCCGTCGACACCGTCGTCGGCTCCGCCGGTGAACACGAAGGCCGCGGGCCAGTGGTCCCACCGCCCCGGGGTGTCGGTGTAGCCGTACTCCGACAGCGTCGGGTACATGCCGAGCTTGTAGGTGACATCGGTGCCCGCCGGGCTGGTGATCCGCATCGTGCTCGCCTTGGCCAGCAGCTCCGCGCCGATCTCGACCCGCTCGCGCAGCTCCTTCGTCGGCATCAGCCGGGCCAGCAGCTCCGGCGGCTCGACGGCGGTCAGGATCCGGACCCCGGCGTCCTGGATGGCGAACTGCTCCTTGCTGAACAGCAGGAAGGTGCAGTCCACGACCATGTCGACGCCCTTGAGCGCGTCCACGGCCTTGGGGATGTTCCCGAGACCGGAGTCGCCCACGGCCCACGCCCCCGAAGCGCTCGCCGGCGAGGGCAACCGCATGTGGAACGCCGCGGCCCCCAGCTGCTGAGCGGCCCACAGGAACGCATCGGCGTACTCCGCGCGCTCCCCGCCGCGGGTGAGCACGACGACCGTCTCCCCCTCGTGCACGCCGGACAGGCGCAGTTGCTGCAAGCAGATGTCGTTGAACAGGTTCTGGTCCACCGTTGACCACCTCCGGATATAATCCGAGCACGTATTATCCGGACACGCAAGAGTCTCTTTCGCGCAATCCCGACGCCTCGAACCCGTGGTCGAACCTTGCGCTCCCGCGCAAGAGCACCCCACCGCACACCGGGTGACCGCGGATCAGATGACACGGTGATCCCCTTGTGCAGCAAGGAGTTTCACCAGCAGACCAGGCCGCAGAACCGACGCCGCTCGGACCCCACCGGCCCTGCACCGAGCGCAACCATCCGGGTACGTATTATCGATTTGCACCTGGCCAGGTGCGCAAGCCGCACGGGAGGAACGCAATGGGGGAGCCAGCGCGCACGGGCCGACGCGCCGCGGAGACGTCAGCAGCCACTCCGGCACCGCCCTCCGACCTGCTGGCCGCGCCCGGCTACGGCGCCCGCCGGCTGTACCAGGCCTACCTCGCCGCCTGGAACCGGCACGTCGACTCGGTGCTGACCGGCCCGCAGTTCGCCGTCCTCTCCGCCGTCCGCGCCTACCCCGGCAGCGACCAGAGCTCGCTGGCCGGCGCCGCCGCGCTGGACACCTCGACGATGGCCGACCTGTGCCGCAGGCTCGAACGACGGGGCCTCATCCAGCGCATCGAATCCCCGCGCGACGCCCGGCGCAAGCTGCTCTCCCTCACCGAAGAAGGCGAAGAGGTGCTCACCGAGGTGAACCACCGGGCCCGCCAACTGGACGAGGCGCTGCTGGCCGGCAAGGACATCCCCCGCGACGCCGACACCGCAACGCTTCTCAACGCGCTCGGTGCCCACTGGGAAGCCGTCGCAGCGTACGAAGACCTGGACTGAGCCGAACGAGTTTCAGCCGCTCCCCCAATCGTTTCTCTGCAACCTCCATCATTTCCCGTTGCACCGCAAAGGGATCCGGCACAGGAATCTCACCGGCCAACTGACCGGCGTCCCGCCCGCTCGACCCGCTCGTGCTTCCGACGCGAAAAAGTGCAACTCGCGGATTGCACGTGCCGACTTGATGTGCAACCCTGAAGTTGCACAAGAGCGGAGCGGAAGCGAAGGAGCACCCCATGATCGACGACCGCATCGAGCGCGAGATCCTGATTCAGGCAGCGCCGGAACGGATCTGGCCCCTGGTGGCCGAGCCCGGTTTCTGGGTGACCGACGACGAGAGCGCTCGCGGCACCGTGGCCGTGGAGGGCCAGTCTCTGGTCGCCCGGCATTCGGAGCACGGCGACTTCCCGATTCGCGTGGAGAAGTCCGACCCGCCGCACTACCTGGCGTACCGGTGGGTGAGCGCGTTCCCCGGCGAAGACCTGCGCGAGGACAACTCCACCCTCGTGGAGTTCACCCTGACGCCCGAGGGCGACGGCACCCGGTTGCGCGTCGTGGAGAGCGGGTTCGCAGCTCTGCCGACCTCCGACGACAACCGCCGCAACGTGATCAAAGACCACACCGCCGGATGGGAGCACTGCTTCACCGCTCTCGCCGCCCGCGCCGAGTGACCCCACCGCGATGGACCGACGTTCCCCGAGCACCGACGTCGTCGACGGCGTTCTCGCCGCCCTGGCCGACCCGACCCGCCGCCAGCTGCTGGACCTGCTGGCCGCACGCGGGCAGGCCACCGCGACGACGCTCGCCGACGAGCTCCCGGTCTCGCGCCAGGCGGTGGTCAAGCACCTCTCCGTCCTAGACGGCGCCGGGCTGGTCGACAGCGTGAAAGTCGGACGTGAGGTCCGGTACGCGGTGAGCCCCGGGGCGCTGGACACGACGGCCCGCTGGATGGCCGCGCTCGCCGCCGACTGGGACCGGCGCCTGGCCAAGATCAAGCGGGTCGCGGAAGCGGCCGAGCGGGACCTGAAGTAAGCCGCGCGCCTCGCTGCGAATTCGAACCGCGTGCAGCCGCACAGCAAAGACCGCGACGTCATCACGGACGCGCGGGCCGGAACGACTTGTGGAGTCACCATGAGCAATCCAGCAAACGCCACCACATCCCACACCATCGCCAAGCCTCCCGTCGTCGACCGCGCGACGTTCCAAGCCCAGCTCGACGAGCTGCGCGCACGGGAGAAGGCGCACACCCGCGAAGGCGACGCGATCGCGGCCGCGCGCCGCCGGCTGCCCATGGTCGAGGTGGACGGCAGCCTCGAGCTGATCGGGCCCGACGGGCCGCTCACCCTGCTCGACGCGTTCGAAGGGCGCCGGCAGCTCATCGCCTACTACTTCATGTGGAACCCCGGCCGCCCCGCGGCCGAGCAGTGCGAGGGCTGCACGTTCTACACCAGCCAGGTCGCCGAGCTGTCCGCCCTGCACTCCCGCGACATCACCTACGCGGTCTTCTGCCAGGGGCGCAACGTTTCCGCCAGCGGAGCCGAGCCCCAGGTGTCGTACGACGAGAGCATCCGCTACCGCGACTTCATGGGCTGGCGCATGCCCTGGTACTCGGCGCAACCGTCCCTCGACGCACTCCTCGTCGGGCGCCAAGTCGGCTTGTTCCACCTGGTGTGCTACCTGCGCGACGGCGACCGCGTCTTCGAAACCTACTGGACGACCCGCCGCGGCGTGGAGGCGATGGACTACAGCTACGCGCTCATGGACCTCACCGTGCACGGACGCCAGGAGCCGTGGGAGAACTCGCCGCCCGGCTGGCCGCCACCGTGCTCCAACACCAGGACCGACGGCGGCCCGCCCGATTGGCCACCAGCGGCGCAATGGCCGGGCGGGCGCCCCATCGCCCAGTGGCCGCGCCTCGAAGCCGGACACTCCGACGACCTCGGCACCGCAAGCGCAGAACCCCCGAACCAACCCCACCACTGCCACTAGCAGGGTGCTCACCCACATCACCGGGTACCGCGGCGCACCCACCCACTCCAGTCCACAGTGGATAATTCTCCGGAATGGCCGAGCAAGTTCGCACATCCGAGTGATGAGTCGTGGTCACCGGGAAGAGTGCCGATAACCTGGCGAAGCGATCTTGGGTTCTGCCGCGGACAATCGACGGGCGTTCGAGCGGATCGCAGCAAGAGGAATCCACACGAGACGACCGGCCGGGAGCCAGCGCTCTGACTCCCGGCCGGTCGCTGCGAGGAGGACGCGTGCGACTGCTCCTGCGGATCGGCTTGGTGCTGATCGCGCTCGGCGAGGGCATCCCCACGCTGTGGGCAGCAGTCTCCCCGCTGTCGTTCCAGCTCGGCTTCCCCACACCGGAACTCGCCTGGCTGACCGAGTTCCCGCCGTACAACGAGCACATGACGCGCGACTTCGGGCTGATCGGCCTCCAGTTCGCGGTGATCCTGGGATACGCCGCGGTGTCGATGCGGCACGCGCTGGTTCGCGCGGTCCTCGCCGCCTCGCTCGTCTTCAACGTTCCGCACCTGATCTACCACCAGCACCACGGCGCGACGGGCAACGCGGTGCCGCTCCAGGTGATCTCCCAAGCCGCACCGATCGCACTCGCCGTCCTGCTGCTGGTCGTCAACGAGCTGGCGAACCGGCCAGCACCCGCAGCAGACCGCCAGGAGCAGGTCAGCAGGGAATCATCTTGACTGCTCCCCTCCCTGAATATGGATTCTCGGACCCGAGTCTTCAGGGGATGCAGGGGATTTCTGGCTCAAGCTGCCCGGCCGCCCTGCGGACGGTCGGGTCTTGTGCTCTCAACACCAGCCGGGTACAGCCCAGCCCGGACCAGCATCACATGCGCGGAGTTCTTGTCCCTCGGAGACACGTGTCCGCACTCGGTACAGGTGTAGATGCGTTCCGACAGCGGAAGACGGTGCTTGGTTCTCCCCGCATCCCCCGCAGTCCATCGTCGTGTACTTCGGATCCACCAGCACGACACGTCGGTCGTGCTTGCGTCCCATCTCGACCAGTGCGGTCTTCGTGGCCGCGATCGCCGCATCAGCTGCCTTGCGCGCCATCGTCGTTTTGGCCAGGAACTTCGGGCGGAAGTCCTCCACCGCCAGGGCATCGTGGTCGGCAACCACACGCTTGGCCCACTTGCGGGCATCATCTTGGCGTTGCCGGGCGATCTTCTTGCACGCCTTCGCCGCGAGGCGCTGTGCCTTGCGATGGCCACGTGTTTGTGGCTTCCCTCGCGGCTGCCGACGGCGTGCCATCATCCGCTGGTAACGCGCCAGCTTCGCCGCGGCCTTCTTGCCGTGCTCGGCATGCGGCAGGTCGTGGTCGTCGCTGGTGGTCGTGGCAGTCTCCGAGACACCCCAGTCGATCCCGATCGCCCGACCGGTCACGGGAAGCGGCTCGATCTCGGTGGCCACCACGAAGGAGGCGTACCAATGTCCGATGCTGTCGCGGTAGACGCGGACCGAGCTCGGTTCGGATGGCAGGTCACGGGACCACACCACCGTGACCGCGATCCCGCCCGCCAGGTGCAGCCGGCCATCGTTGAGTCGGAACCCTCGCCGGGTGTAGTTCAAGCTCGGCGCGGCCTGCGCCTTCCTTTTTGAAGCGCGGCATTCCGGCCCGCTGCCGCATCGGCAACCGATTCTTGATGTCCTTCAGCGCCTTCGTCCGGGACTTCGCGAAGTCCCGGATGGCCTGCTGCTGCGGAACCGAGCCTCCCGCACGCAACCACGCATAGAAGAGATCATGCGGGCTGTGTGCGACGACTTCGAAACCGAGCTGAGGAGTTCAACGGCGAGCCCAACTAGGCGCGTAAGCAAAGAGTTGACGCGCTTCCGCCCCGCCCTGGGCGGATCAGGGCGGGACGGGGCATCCGCACTACGCTCTTCCTGCGACCGCGAGGCGGTTGTAGGTGTTGATCAGCGACACCGTCCACACCAGGCAGACGAGCTGGGTCTGGTCGAAGTGCTCCGCGGCCGGGTCGTAGTCCGCGTCGGGCACCCCGCCGCTGAGCCGGGTGATCGATTCGGTCAGCCGCAGCGCCGCTCGTTCCGCTTCGGTGAAGTGCGCCGAGTCGGCCCAGTTCGCGAGCTCGCGCAACCGGAGCTCGGACTCCCCGCGTTCGAGGGCCTGCCGGGAATGCATGTCCTGGCAGTACTCGCAGCCGTTGATCTGCGAGGCGCGCAAGCGCACGAGCTCGATCAGCTTGATGTCCAGACCGGACTGGCGGGCCAGGTCCTCCGCATCGCGGGTGAGCTGGTGCAGCGCGGTGAACGTCGTCGGCGTCGTACCGGCGATGTCGAACCGGGGGCTGATCACTTCTGTCATCGCGCAGATTCCTTCGCTGAGTCGGGTGCGGGATCGAGTTCGGCGGCCATCGCGGTGACGGTGCGGCGGCACACCTTGCCGGTCGGTGCGAGCGGCAATTCCGGGAGCCGGAGCAGGTACTCCGGCAGCTTGCGGCGCTCCAGGCCGCGTTCGCCCTCCAGGAAGTCGGTGATGTCGGTCAGGGTGAGCTCGGACGTGGCCGCGGCCTGGCTGATGCACGCGCACATCCGCTCCCCCAGATCGGCGTCCGGCACGGGCACGCACGCCACGTCCACGATCGCGGGGTGAGTGCTGAGCTCGCGCTCGACCTCGGCCGGGCTGATGTGGAACCCGCCGCGGGAGACCACCGCCTCCAACCGGCCGAGCACGTGCAGCCGCCCGTGCTCGTCGAACATGCCGCGGTCGCCGCTGCGGACCCAGCCGTCCTCGGTGCGGTAGCGGGCGTTGAGCTCGGGATCGGCGACGTAGCTCAGCGGCGTCATCGGGCCCCGCGCCCAGATCTCCCCGGTCCCTCCCGGCGGCACGTCGACGCCGTGCTCGTCGACGATCCGGATGTCGGCGACGGCCGGGTCCGGCGTGCCGGTGCCGGGGGCGCTACCGGTCCTGGCGGTGTGGCAGTTGATGCCGTCCGACGAGCCGTAGATGGTGATCACCCGGCACCCGAACCGCTGCCGGCAGGCTGCCGCGGTCACCTCGGCCAGCGGTGCGGCGCTGGACACGACGGTCCGGAGGCTGGACAGGTCCTCGTCCGGTGCCGCCGGGTGTTCCGCGAGACGCCGCAGCATGGTCGGCACCCCGAAGAGGTGCGTCGGGCGGTACCGCGCGACCATGCGCAGCACCTCTGCCGGCTCGAAGCGGTCGGCCAGGATCAACGTCGAGCCGAGCGCCGCGAGGCTCACGAGCGCGCACGAACCGTAGGAAGTGGACGTCTTCATGAGCAGGAGACCGCGCATCGGGCCGTCGCCGTCGTGCAGCGCCCGGACGTAGCTCGCGCGGCCGCCGCCCATCGCGTTGTGCGAGTAGGCGATCATCTTCGGCTCGGACTGGGACCCGGACGTCACCAGGATGCGCGCCGGTGCTTCCGGATCGACCGGCTCCGGCTCCCAGCCATCCGCGTGCGGTGCCGCGTCCAGCGAGCTCACCTCCGAGGACACCGGCGGCTCAGCGTCCGCTCCGAAGGTGAAGACCGCCCGCACGTCGGGCAGCTCGGCGGCCACCGCCGCATCCGCGCGGCTCTCGAAGATCCCGGCGGCGGCCCTGGCGCGGCCGAGCAGGCTCGTGGTGTCCCGGCTCCCCCGCCCCGCCGGGTAGGGCAGGGCGACTGCGCCGATGGCCACGACCGCGAGTTCGGCCACGAGCGCGCGCCAGCCGTTGGGCAGCCGGATGCCGATGATGTCGCCGGAGCCGAGCCCGCTCGCGGACAGAGCGGCGGCGATCCGGCGCACTTCGCGGTCCAGCCCGGCGTAGTCGAGCGTGCGTTCGCCGTCGATGACCGCTTCCCGCCCGGGGTGCGCGCGGCCCCCTTCGCGCAGCAGCCCGTAGAGGTCGCGGTCGGGGCAGTCGCCGCGCTCGACCCATCGGCGACGCAGGTCGGCGGGCGTCATGTCGCGGATCTCGATGCCGTTGCGGGAAATCCAGGTCACGAGAACTCCCAAGGAGCGAGGGGGAAGGTGTGGGTGCTGTGGTCGAGCGCAGCGGCGAACCTGCGGTCCCCGGCCAACTCGCGCAGATCGGTGCACACCGGTGTGGCCACCACATCGGCAACGGGGAGCTCCGCCGCCCAGAACCCGCTGGGGCGCTCCTGGAAGCGCTCGGCGATGCCCTCCGGCGTAGTTCCCAGGACTGCGGCGAGCCGCTCCGGGTCGGTCCGGCCGGACAGCACCACGAATCCGTCCGACGTCCGCAGCGGGTGGTCCAGCACTGTCCACTTCAGACGCCGAGATGGACGTGGCAGGACGCCGGAGGCGGAGAACAGCGAGCTGTCCACCCGCATTCCCCGACCGGTGCGCTGCCGGTGCAGCAGCGCGGCCAGGACACCCATGGCGCTCACCGCCCCTCCGAGCACGTCGGTCAACGTCATCAGCGATGGCGCGCTCGGTTCGTCCGCGGGCTGAACCGCGGCGGCCAGGCCGCTGTGCGCCTGCACCAGGTAGTCCGTGCCCAGCGGCGTTTCCGGCCACGACAGCGGTTCCCAGCCCGACGACCACGCGTAGACCAGCCCGGGACTGGTGCGAACCAGGTCACCGGCGTCGAGCCCCAGCTGCGCGGCCTTGCCCGGTGCCCAGTTGTGCACGAAGGCATCGGCGTCGGCGACGAGTTCGTGCAGCTCCCGGCGACCGCGTTCGCCCTTGACGTCCAGCTCGACGGCGTGCTTGCCGTCGTTGAGCGCTCGGAACCGCGCCGAGCAGTCGCCCGCCAACGGCGGAACGCCGCGCATCAGGTCACCGCCCGGCGGTTCGACGCGGATCACCTCGGCACCCAGCATCCGCAGCAGGTGCCCGACCATCGGCCCCTGGATCCGCCGCGTGGACTCCACCACGACGATGCCGTCGAGTGGCGCGGGACCGCGCCACTCCGTCCGCCGAGCGATCCCCGGCATGGTGCGGAAGGTGCACGCGGGAACGTCGACCGGCGGCGCCGGGTCGTCCCGCACCGGCAGCACGCTCACCCCGGTGGCATCGGCCACCGCCGCCACAGTGCGGTAGTCCACCGCGCGCAGGGCCCGGTGCAGTGCTTCCGGCAGATCCGCCGAGGCAGTGGCGAAGCGCTGCTGGAACGGCCGCCAGCCCGCAGCGACCGCGCTCCGGTCGGTGCCGAGCTCCGCCCAGAACCGCTGCCAACCCTCGCCGTGCAGCACTTCCAGCTCGAAGCGGACCCCATCGCGGCTGGTGAACGGCGGACGCCCACCGGCCCGCCAAGGTTCCTGCCAGTCGTCATCCGCGGTGGCCACCGCGAGGTACTGCTGCACGGACAGCAGTGCCGCTTCGGACACCGAGGTCCGCACCGACGTGAATCCCGCACCACGCGCCCGCGCCAGCGAAGCGGCCAGAACCCCTTGTGCCGCAAGCACTCCGGCCAACGTTCCGGCGTAGTCGACACCGAGCCGCTGCGGCCGGCCAGCCGCTCGCCCGTGGACATGCATGATCCCGCAGGCCGCCTGCACCGCCAGCTCGTCCGGCAGCTCGAGCTCGACCGGACCGGCCCAGTCGATGTCGCACGCCAGCAGATCAGGGTCTCCGGGCAGCGCAGCCAGCTGCTCGGACGCCACGCGGAACGCCACTTCCGAGCCCGTGCGCTGCACGTTCGGCACAGCGGTCAACGGCGCCGCTCCTTCCGGCCCTGCACCGAGTAGATCACGCTGGAGGACGCGCGGAACGACGGATCGCGCATCACCGCCTGAACCGCGTGCAACTCGTCGCTGGTCATCCCTGCGGACTGCAACCTGTCCCACAGCTGGTGCGTGTGGTGCAGCTGGAGGCCGAGGTCCGCCGACCCGGCGTGGCGCGACCGGATGCTGGGCCGCGGATCGATGTCGACGAGCCCGGCTGCGCGCATCGCGCGGGCGACCTGCCGCCCCCACGTCGGGTCGCCGCCGTTGCGGCGCATGAGCTCGGTCTTGGCCGCGAGGAACTTCTCGTACACCCGCTCGCCCTCCTCGTCAGGGGCGAGCAGCACCGGCTCGTAGGAGGTGTCGAACTCGTCGATCTGCAACCAGCCACCGGGCTTCAACGCCCGGACGAGCTTGGCCAGCACCTCGTCCCGCTCGGGGAGGTGCTGCAGGACGAGTCGGGCCACGATCAGGTCGAAGTGGTTCTCCGGCAACGGATCCGCGGTGATGTCGTGCTGCGCGGTGGTCATGTTCGGATGACCGACGACGTCGACCGGCTTCACATCGGTCGCCAGCACGCTCCCGGTGGGTCCGACGCGGTTGGCGAGCCAGCGCGAGATGGTGCCGCCGCCACATCCCACGTCCAGGCAGTGCCAGCCAGCGGTGACACCGGTGGCGGCCAGCCGCTCGGTCGTGATCGGGTCGAGCGCCTCGGCGAGGCACCGGTGCTGCTCACCGCTGTGCGGGCTGTGGTTGTCGAAGACGTAACCGCGCTTGTCGGTCTGGACGTGCGTCACTGCGGTTCCCCTCAGAGCTGTCTTTGGTCCTGGTCAACGAGTTCGAGAGCAGGAACTCACGTCCACCGGCCGGTTCCGCACGTAGCGGTGCTGCCGGTCAGCTGCTCGCGCAGGTCCAGGCGGCGCACCTTGGCGGTGCCGGTGCGGGGCAGGTCGTCCCAGCGCAACGACACCGGGGACTGCATCTTCGGCAGGCGTCGGCACGCGCGCCGCCAAGCCTCCTCGGACAGGGTCCCGTCCGCGGTGACGACCACCGGCAGCGGCGGCTTCCCCGGCTGGGCGAGCAGCACGCACTCCAACGCCTCCGGCAGCCGGTCTTCGAGGACGTCCTCGATCTCCAGGCAGCTGCCGTCCGGCGTCTGGTCGACCTCGCGGTCCAGCAGCTGCACGCTGCCGTCCCACCGGCGGACGCCGAGGTCCCCGGTGATCCACCACTTGCCGACCTGCTTGTCGGCCCACCGCTGGGACTCCCCCAGGTAGTCCAGGCACCGGGCCGCGGTGCGGGCCAGCACGAGCCCGGGCCGGCCTGGGCGCACCGGCTGGAAGGTGTCCGGGTCCACCAGCCGCAGCCGGGTCTTGACCGGGACCGGCCGTCCGACGTCGTGCGCCGCGCCGCGGCGGGCGAGCGACCGGCGGGTGTGGAAGCGGAAGGTGAGCGGACCGGTCTCCGTCTGCCCCCACCCGTCCATCCACAGCGGACTGGGGTGCCGGCTGGCGTTCAGGTAGGCGCGGATCGTGGGCGGGTGCACCGCGTCGTAGGTGCTGATGTAGAGCTTGACCCGGCGGAACGGGTTGTCGAGGCGCTCGGTCAGCGGCCGGAACCGCACGTACGACGCCGGCAGGCCCTCCATGATCGTGGGCGGGTGCGCCCGCAGCACCGGGTCGACGCGGTTCGGGTCCTGCCCGGTGAGGATCACCACCTCGCGGGGCGCCATGCTCATCACCACGGCGGTCCAGCAGAAGGTGCGTCCGTGCGCGTAGGAGCTGGCCGTGGCCACCACGTCGTCGGGTCGGACGCCGATCTTGGGGATCCGCCGGGCCTCGAACCTGGCCAGCGCACCGATGATCGTGCGGGTCGAGTGGACCACGAGCTTCGGCACCCCGGTGGTGCCCGAGGTGTGGTCGATCACCAGCGGCTCGTCGTCCCCGCGCCGCTGCGGAGCGGGCCCCGCGCTCCCCCGCAGCTGGTCGACGTGCACCGCACCGGGCGCCGGGACGTCCGACGTCACCACGACGCGCGCGAGGGACGTCAGGTCGACTCCCGCCGCGAGGCACCGCTCCAGCTGCCCCGCAGTGGTCATCAGCACCGCGGGCGCCAACCGTTCGAGCAAGATCGCCAGCACGTCCGGGGACATCTGGGCGGACAACTGGGCCGGGACCGAGCCGATTCGCACCGCGGAGCACGCGAGGAGGTCGTAGTCCCAGTGGTTGTCCTTCAGGATCGCCACCCGGTCGCCACGCCCCGCACCTGCTGCGGACAACCACCCTGCGGCATCCCTGACGAGGTCGGCCAGCGCGGCCGCGTCGTACTCCGTGCCACCGTCCGGGGCGATGTCGAACGGACGGTCCAGGTGCGTGGTGGTGGCGATGCGGCGCGCCGCGCACTCGTCGAAAAGCACGCCCATGTCATGAGGTTTCACCGGGAGCTCTCCAAGCTGTTGGGCACGACCCGCAGGCGCTTGCTCAGCGCCGGTTTGATCGCGGGGTGCAGACGGCTGAGGGTGCGGGAGGCGGCGAGCGCTCCGGCGCGCACCGCTCCTTCGCTGGCGGGGCGGAGCACCACCCAGTCGCCCGCGTAGTCGACCGGTCCGACCGCACGAGCCGCGAACCGGCCTCGCCGGTGCACCGCGACGGGGGTGGCTTCGGGCAGGCCGTAGCGGTGGCGGTGCACGAAGTTCGCCCTGTTGGCCACGTCGAAGTCCGGCAGGTACCGGTGCACCGCCCGGGTCAGCCGGTCGACGACCTCCTCGTCCGAAGCCGTCAGCAGGTCCGGGATCGTGGAGGGGTTGGCCATCAACGTCAGCAGGCCCTTGCCCATCGGCGCGCGGCCGGGGTGCTTCTCGTGGTCGAGGATGATCGCCGAGAGCGCCTGCTCCTCCACGGCGGGGGTGAGCAGCACGTACGGCCGGTCGCCTCCGGGCACGGACAGCGGCTCGTCCAGCAGGCAGCTCACCTTCAACGCAGGGGTGAAGGTGCACGCGGCGAGGAATTCCGCTTCCTCCGCCGGTGGATTCGCGTGCAGCTGCGCCGCCACGGGTGCGGGCACGCACAGCAGCACCGAGCGCGCGGTGACCACGTCCGAGCCGGTCTGCAGGCGGGCACCGTCGCCGTCGGCGACGACCTCGTGCACCTGCTGGCCGGTCACCACGTCCAGATCCGACGCCAGGCACCGGGCGAGGGTGTCCATGCCGTCGCGGTAGGTGCGCCAGGTTCCCGCGCTGCCCACCGACAGCAGCAGGCTCACCATGACCGCCGCGGCCGAGCGCTCCGTGTCCCAGCCGAAGAAGCTCCCGGCGACCGGCTGGAGCAGGTAGTCGTGCAGGTCCGGGTGGTAGCGGCGGCCGAGATCGGCGACGGTCTCCGCGGCCAGCAGGCTGCGCTCGGGGCGGTCGTCGTCGAAGTGGTCGCGGTTCCGCAGCGCCCACGTCTGGAAGCGGAGCAGGTCCAGGTGCGCGCGGCGGGACAGGCCCGCGCCGGTGAGCATTCCGCGCGTGTCGGCCACCCCGGCGTGCGCCCGTCCGTTCCGCCACACCGCGAGCGGCCGGCCGATGCGCGGCACTTCGGCCTCGGTGAGCCCGAGGCGGGAGATCAGCTCCCAGGTCGCCCGGTAGCCGCTCGGCGAGATCTGCTCGGCGCCGGTGTCGATGGTCCAGTCGTCGTGGCGCACGCTGGTCATCCGCCCGCCGACCTGCGGCGCCGCCTCGAAGACGCGGACCGCGAGCCCGGCCCGCTGCAGCTCGTGCGCTGCAGTGAGCCCGGCGATCCCGGCTCCGACGACCGCGACGTCCAAGTCCCGGCTCACGAGAGCACCCCCGGGCGGTCCGCCTCTCCGCGATTCACAGCGGTGGTTGCGTTCGGATCGATCTCACGTCTTGCGGTTGCTCGTGGCTGGGTCACGTCACGTTCCCCTGAGGTGCGGTTGAGCAGAACTCGGGTTGGGACAGGCCTTCTCACGAGAGCACCCCCGTTCCGACGAGGAGGTTGGTCAGGACGAGCAGCGCGACGTACGTCCGGTGCACGGTGAAGCCGAGTTTGCGGGCGCGCATGATGTCGTCGCGGACGAAGCCGAGGTAGTACTGGCGGGCGCGCAGGATCGTCGCGGGCAGCATGAGGAGGACGAACCACCACGGCGCCACACCGGTCACCGACGCCACCGCGCCGAGCACGAACTCACCCGCGGACAGCGCGCCGATGAAGATCGCGTTGCCGCGCGGCGAGGTCAGCGCGGCAACCGTCGGCCGCCCGACCGCGCGGTCGCCCTCGACGTCGTTGGTGTTCGAGTACACCCCGAACATCAGCGGGCCCATGCCGAACAGCACCGCCTGCACCAGCAGGAATCCGGAGAACTCCCCGGTCGCCAGACCGTAGGGGCCGAAGACCAGCGCCACCCCGAGCGCGACCAGGAACGCCTCCTGGAAGCCGTGGTAGCTCAGCTTCATCCCGTAGGAGTACTGCAGCGAGATCACGAAGGTGGCCGCGATCAGCACCACCGTCCACAGCGGACGGTGCGGCGCCACCGCGATCGCCCCGGCCCACAGGAGGGCTCCGGCGATGGCGGTGATCCAGGCGAACCGCATCGCCTCCGCCTCGGTCAGCGTTCCGGCGACCAGCGGCTTGCGCAGCTTCTTGCGCAGCGGGTTGTTGGGCCCGTAGTTCTCGATGTCGCTGCCGTCGCGGTAGCCGGTCACGTCGTCGAGCGCGACCATCGCGACGATGGTGCAGATCTCGCCGACCAGGAACAGCAGCAGCATCGGCACCGTCCCGGGCGCCACCGCCGCGGTCGGCAGCAGCACCGCCGCGGACACCACGAAGATGCCGATGTAGTAGTCGAACACGTCGAGCTTGCCCAGCCGGAGGTAGCTGCGGAACTTGCTCTCCTGGCGAGTCCCGGCCTCCGCGCCGCGGGCGACGTTGACGTCACTGGTCATGGTTGGGAATTCCTCACTGTGCTCCGTCGGTCGCCGCGGCGGCGGCGAACTCGCAGACGGCGTCGGCGATGCGCGCCACGTCCGCGTCGGCGAGATGCGGGTAGATCGGCAGCGCCAGGATCCGCCGGCTCGCGTGCTCGGCGTTCGGCCAGCGCTGGTCCGCCGGGGCGTGCGGCGCGAAGGCGGCCTGGTACGGGAGGGGCTGCGGGTAGTACACGTGCGAGGCGATGCCGCGCTCCGCGAGGTGGTCGCGCAGTTCGTCGCGGCGCTCTGCTTGCAAGCAGTACACGTAGTAGCAGCGCCCGTCGCGGCCCGGCGGTGGCGGGACGATGCCGCGGTCGGCCAGCGGCGCGAACCGCTCGGTGTAGTGGTCGGCGATGGCGGCCCGGCGTTCCAGCCGTTCCGGGAAGCCCGGGAACCGGTGCAGCTGGAACGCCGCCTGGATCTCGTCGAACCGGCTGTTGGTGCCGATGACCTGGTGCACGAACCGCTGACCGTCTTGGCCGTGGTTGCGCAGCACCCGCACCCGGTGGCCGAGCTCGGCGTCGCGGGTCACCACCGCGCCGCCCTCCCCCGGCATGCCGAAGGACTTCACCTGCACGAAGGAGAAAACGCCCGCCTCGCCCCACAGTCCGGCAGGGGTGCCGCCCAGCACCGCGCCTTGGGCGACCGCGGAGTCCTCCAGCAGCCGAACGCCGTGGCGCTCGGCCACCTCCGCCAACCGCGGCATGTCGGCCATGATCGAGAACATGTGGGCCGGCATGATCGCCTTGGTCCGGTGGTTGATCAGCCGCTCGACGGCGTCGGGGTCGACGACCATGGTGCGCCGGTCGATGTCGGCGAACACCGGCTGCGCCCCGACCTCCAACACCGCCGAGGCCAGCGGGGCGCAGCCGAACGCGGGGACCACGACCTCGTCGCCGGGCCCGACTTCCATCGCGCGCAGCACGAGGCCGAGTGCGCTGGTGCCGCTGCCGCAGGCCACCACGTCGGCGGCGCCGAGCGACTCGCGCAGCACCTCCTCGAACCGCTCGGTGTGCTCGCCGAGGATGAACTTCTGCTCGGGCGCGGTCGCGATCTCGCGGACCAGGTCGAGCATGACCTTGCGGTCGCCCTCGAACAGGTCCGGCGGGAAGAACGGGATCTCGGGTCGCATCAGGCGCACCTCCCGGCGCCGAAGTCGCGGATCGCCGAGCACACCCGGTCGACCTGCTCGATCGTGAGGTCCGGGTACAGCGGCAGCGCCACCGCCCGCTCGCTCGCGGCCTCCGCGCGCGGGAAGTCGCCGCGGCAGTGGCCGTGCCCGGCGAAGCACGGCTGCAAGTGGAAGGGCACCGGGTAGTAGGTCTCGGTGCCGATCCCGCGCCGGTCCAGGTGCGCCACCAGCTCGTCGCGGTGCTCGACCTCGATCAGGAACACGTACCAGACCCCGGTGGAGTCCGGCGCGGTGTCGACGACCTCCGGCAGGCGGACGACGCCGGGCACCCCGGCCAGCCGCCGCCGGTAGGCCTCGGCCAGCTCCGCGCGGCGGGCGATGTCGGCGTCCAGGCAGGTCATCTTGCCCAGCAGCACGGCGGCCTGGATGTCGTCCATCTTGCTGTTGGTACCGGTCATCCCGGTTTCGGTGGAGATGCCGGGGAAGTTGTCGAGGGTGCGGCCGAACCGCCCGTGGTGGCGCAGCCCGGACACCAGCTCGGCGATCCGCGGATCATCGGTGAGCACCGCACCCGCGTCCCCCAGCGCACCGAGCGTCTTGGCGGGGAAGAACGACAGCACGCCGCCCGCTCCGTGCAATCCGGCGTGGACACCGCGCTGCCGCATGCCGATGGCCTCAGCGCTGTCCTCCACGACCGCGAGCCCACGCCGCTCGGCGATCTCGGACAGCGCCGCCATGTCGGCCATCTGGCAGAAAAGGTGCGCAGGCATCACGAATCGGGTGCGCGGACCGGCCACGCGGTCGACTTCGGCCGGATCCAGCGCGTAGGTGACCGCGTCGACGTCGGCGAACACCGGGCGACCACCGGCGAGCACGACCGAGGTCGCGGTGGCGACGAACGAGTAGGCCGGCACGACCACCTCGTCACCCTGCTTCAGCCCGGCCGCGCGCAGCAGCAGGACCAGCGCGTCGGTTCCGCTGTTGACGCCCACGGCGAAGCGGGCACCGGTGTAGTCGGCGAGGCTGCGCTCGAACTCGGCGACCTGGCGACCGTGGGAGAACTTCCCGTTGTCGAAGACCTCCTCGATCCGCGCGCTGATGTCGGGCCAGAGCCCGTCGAACGTGCGGGCCTGCGAGAAGAACGGGACCGGGTCGACATCGAGGTCGGTCACGTCCGCTTCCCGGAGCCCGGCGGTTTCCGCACCGCGGGACAAGACGACCACGCTCCTGACTGGGTGGTGAACTGATCGAGGCACGCACGAAACTATCCGAGGAGCAACTCGAGCCACCAACTCTTTGGTTGAGCGACGCGCATTTTCACCCAGACCGGTTACGTATGCAGCGGACGTTCTCCCCGGGCTTTGAACAGGTTTCGGAGATCGGTAGGGTCGGCGACCGACCGCTCCGCCGCCTTCACATTCCTATGTGGACGGACAGGTCGACCTCGCCCATTCAGTCCACAGAGGACGTTCATGCTGCACACACTCGTGCTCGGACTCGGCCGCGCGGGCTCCGGCCTGCACCTCCGGGTCCTGGCGAAGGCACGGGCCACCGCACCCGATCTGTTCCACCCCGAACCGGTGATCGGCTGCGATCCCGTCGCGGATACCCGTCACGACTTGCACGATGTGATCACCGCAGCCTCGCTCGACGTAGCAACGAAACTGGTGAATCCGCAACGCACCGTCGTGCACGTGTGCACGCCACCAACCACACGTGTCGCCGTGCTCACCCAATTGGCCCAACACGGCTTTCGCCGCGCCATCGTGGAAAAACCGCTCGCCACCGGAGTCGGCGAACTCCGCGAGATCGACGCGCTGCGCCAGCGGTACGGGCTGGACCTCGTGGTGGTGTCGCACTGGATGGCAGCCGAGCTCACCGAGCGGATCGAGCAGCTCGTCCGGCACGGCGAACTCGGCGAGCTGCGGTCGATCCGCTTCACGCAGGACAAACCCCGGTTCACCCGGTCCGCGGCGACGCACGGGCACCCCACCGCCTTCGACGTCGAGCTGCCGCACTCCCTCGGCGTGGTCCTCCAGCTGGCCGGTCCCGCGGAGGTGCAGCGGGCGGCGTGGACCGACATGCGCTGCCCGGACGCGGTGCTGCCCAGGATGGGCAGCGCGCACCTGACGCTGCACCACGCCGGCGGGGTCACCAGCGAGATCTCCTCCGACCTCACCTCACCGGTCCAGCAACGCCGGATCGTGCTGGAGTTCACCGGCGGCCAGGTCACCGGCCACTACCCGATCAGCGACCAGGACGACCACGCGCAGCTGGTGGTCGACGGGCAGCGGCACATCTTCCGGGACGACGCGCTGACCCGGTTCGTGCTGCGCGCCTACCGCCACTTCCGCACCCCGTCCGCAGGTGGGCACCCGACGCTGCAGGTGCACCGCGACGTCGTCCGCCTGCTTGCCGAGGCCAAGCAGCGCTGCGCACTGGCAGCGGAGAGGAGTTCCAGCCATGCGCGGTGAATCCGCGGGCAACCAGCTCGCCGGGATCGGCGACGAGGCGGCGGTGGACCTGACCGGCCAGATCGCCGCGATCCACGAGCTGGGCTGGTCGGCCATCGAACTGCGGACGGCGGACGGCATCGCGCTCGGCGACCTCGACGCGCCGCAGTTCACCGCGGTGCGCTCCGCCATCCGGGCCGCCGAGCTCGACGTGGTGTGCCTGGCGTCCCGGATCGGCAACTGGGCTCGCCCCATCACCGCACCTCTCCGCGACGACCTGCGCGAACTCGACGTCCTCGCCGAGCAGTGCGCCGCGCTGGAAACCCGGTTCGTCCGGATCATGTCCTACCCGAACGACGGGCTCCCCGAAGCCGAATGGCGGGACCGCGCGCTGGATCGCGTCGCGCGGCTGACCGAACGCGCAGCCCAGCACGGTGTCGTGCTGGTGCACGAGAACTGCGCCGGCTGGGCCGGTGACGACGCTGAGCGGATGCTCCGCCTGGTCACCGAGGTGAACAGCCCGTCGCTGCGGTTGCTCTTCGACACCGGCAACGGCATCGACCACGGCTACGACGCCCACCAGCTGCTCGAGCGGATCCTGCCGCACGTGGTGCACGTCCACGTCAAGGACGCGGTCGGGTCGCCCGGCAACGCCGAGTACGTGCTGCCCGGGGACGGGCAGGCACGGGTCGCCGATTGCCTGCGCCGGCTGCTGGCCGCCGGATACCGCGGGCCGCTGTCGATCGAACCGCACCTGGCGACCCGTCCGCACGAAGGCCTGCGCGCGCACGGCTCGGCCGCGGAGCTGTTCGTCCAGGCCGGGCAACGCCTCGAGCAGCTGCTGCGGACCTGTTCGGAAGCGGTCGCCCCCTGATGCGCGACGACCTCGTCACCGCCGCCGACCAGGAACTGCTGCTGCACCTGCTGGCCATCCCCACGGTCGGCGTCCTGGAACTGTCGCCGGCCGACCCGCCCCCGCAGTTCTGGGAGGCGCAGCGCGACTACGCCCGCGCCGCGGCCAGCATCGGTTTCGAGGTGGTGAGCCACGCGAGCCCGGCACCCGACGTCCTGATGCGCGACGACGTCCCGCTGCCGGTGCGACGCGCCGCCGAGAACCCGGATTTCCTCGCTTCGCAGCCGAGTTTGCTGCTGCGGCTCGGTCCCGAGCTGCCGCGCGAGGACACCGTGATGTTCAACGTCCACCTGGACACCGTCGCCGGGCTCGAACCTGTCGGCCTGAGCGGTGGCCGGATCACCGGGCGCGGTGCGATCGACGCGAAAGGCCCGGCTGTAGCGCTGCTTTCCGGGATCCGCGACGCGGTGCGCCGTGATCCGGCGCTGGGCCGCGACGTCGCGGTGCTCGTGCAGGCGGTTGCCGGTGAGGAAGGCGGCGCGATGGGCACCTTCGGCACGCGTCCGCTCGTCGAAGCCGGTCATGTCGGAAGGCTGAACATCTTCTGCGAGCCGACCGGGATGCGCTTCCTGCCCCGGGCCACGGCGTCGATGACCGCCCGCGTGCGCGTCAACGGTCGCGGCGCCATCGACGACCGGCCCGACGTCGGGCACAACGCCACGGTGCTGCTCGGCTTCCTCGCCCAGCACCTCGCCGCCCAGCTCGACCCGCGGGACCGGCCCGGCAGGCTCTGCATCGCCGGCCTGCACACCGGCCACCTGCACAACCGGGTCTACGGAAGCGGCGAACTGCTGCTCAACCTCTCCTACGGCTCCTCGGACGAAGGGGCCGCGGCCGAGGCCGCACTTCGCGCAGCCGTCCGCAGCGGGGTGCAGCGGTTCACCGAACTGTTCGCCGGGACCAGGGAATTCACGAGCACCGCGGCCGAGGCCGCCGTCATCACCGAGGTGGACTGGCTCAAGCGCGGCCTGCCGAGCCTGGACAACGCCGCCGCGTGGGCCGAGGAACTGCTCACCCGCGCGGGGGCGACCCGCTGGCCGGACGACGAACCCGCCTTCACGTGCGACGCCATCTGGACGGCGGGGCTCGAGGACACCTTCACGGCGGTGCTGGGCCCCGGTTCGCTGGACGGCAACAACGCGCACGCCGAAGGCGAGTACGCCGAGCTGGACGAGCTGCGCGACTTCGCCGCCGCGGTGTCCTCCCTGATCACCGGCTTCGCCGAGCACCGCCGTGAAACCACTCCACGAAAGGGGATCTCCGATGCCTCCGCACCATGACGCACGCGTTCGCGTGCCCTACGACGAACTGCACTCCTTCGTCACCCGGCTGTTCACCGAGCACGGCGTACCGCTCGAACGCGCGATCACCGCAGCCTCCGCGCTCTGCCACGGCGATCTCTGCGGCTTCGACTCGCACGGCGTGTTCAACCTGACCCGCCTGTACCTGCGGCTCTTCGCCACCGACCGGGTCGACGCCACCGCCGAACCGGAGGTGGTGACCGACCTCGGCGCGTGCGCGGTCGTCGACGCGCGCCGGGCGCTGGGCCTGTGGTCGGCCGCCGAAGCCATGGACGACGCCGTCGCGCGCGCCGGTCGGCACGGCATCGGCCTGGTGTCGGTCCGCGGTGCCACGCACTTCGGCTGCGCCGGCTTCCACGCCTCTCGTGCGGCCGCGCACGGCATGGTCGGCGTCGTCGCGAGCAACTGCGGTGGTCAGCGCATCGCGCGCCCGCCGTTCGGCGCCCTGACCATGCTGGGCACCAACCCGCTCAGCGTCGCAGCCCCGGCCCTGCCGGACCACCCGTTCGTCCTGGACATGAGCACCACGGTCGTGCCCACCGGGAAGATCCGCACCGCCGCGAGCAGCGGCGAGACGATCCCGGAGGGCTGGCTCGCCGACGACGCCGGGAACCCGGTGACCGATCCGGCCGAGTTCGACCGCCGCACCGCGCACCTGCGCTGGCTCGGCGGCACCCCGGAGAACGGCGTCCACAAGGGCTTCGGCCTCGGGCTCGTCGTCGAGCTCCTGGCCGCGCTGCTGCCCGGGGCTGCGTTCGGTCCCTCCCCCGAAGCCCTCCACGGCGA
This sequence comes from Saccharopolyspora sp. NPDC002686, assembly GCF_040295745.1. Lineage (NCBI taxonomy): Bacteria > Bacillati > Actinomycetota > Actinomycetes > Pseudonocardiales > Pseudonocardiaceae > Saccharopolyspora > Saccharopolyspora sp. NPDC002686. Next base: position 12,574 of record NZ_JBEOVY010000034.1, on the reverse strand, counting down.
CGGCGGACCGCACGGGCGGGACGACGACATCGGCTTCTTCGTCCTGGCCATCGCCCCTGACCTGCTGCGCCCGCCCGGCCAGTTCGACGTCGACGCGCAGACCATGTTCAGCACCCTGCTCGACTGCCCGTCCTCCGGCCAGGACGTCCGCTACCCCGGCTGGTGGGAGGCGGAACGGGCCGCCGAGCGGCTGCGCGACGGCGTGCCGATCCGCGAGCACGTCCACCGCGAACTGCTCGAGCTGGGACTTCGCGGCCGCGAGCCGGTGGCCGGGCGATGACCGGCCACCGGCGGGTCGCCGTCGTCGGCCTCGGCGCGATCTCGAAGTACTACCTGCACTCCATCGACCGGCTTCCCGGCTGGGAGCTCGCAGCGGTCTGCGATGTCCGCGAGTCCGCGCTCGCACCGCACGTGGACCGAACACCCTGCTTCCAGGACCACCGCACGATGCTGCAGGAGTCCGATGTGGACGCCGTGGTCGTCACGGTGCCGAACGACGTGCACGCCTCGGTGTGCGCGGACGCGCTGCGGATGCGCATCCCGGTCTGCGTGGAGAAACCACTGGCCCTCTCACTCGGTGAGGGACTCGACCTGGTGCGGCTGTCCCGAGCCGCTGGCGTACCGCTGTTCACCGCGTTCCACCGCCGCTACAACGACAACGTGCTGAACCTGCTCCGGCAGACCCGGCACCCCGACATCACCTCGTTGCGGGTTCGCTACCTCGAACTCATCGAAGAGCACATCGGCGACGACACCTGGTACCTGGACCCGCAGCGGTGCGGAGGCGGGTGCGTGGCCGACAACGGCCCCAACGCCTTCGACCTGGTTCGCCTGTTCCTGGGCGACCTCGAGCTGGTGCGCACGAACGTCACGCGCGATGCGGGCGGCACCGATCGCCAAGCCGTCATCGAGCTGCGCTCCGCAGCCGGTGTGCCGGCGACCGTGGAGCTCGACTGGTCGCACCCGGGCGAGACCAAGGACGTCGAGGTCCTCTTCAGCGACGGAACCCGGCTCGCGGCGGACATGCTCGCCGGGCACGACGGGTTCAAGTCCTCGCTGTGGCACGAGTACTCCGGCATCCTCGGCGACTTCGCCGACGCCATCACCGCAGCGCCCACCACAACCGACGGCGGCCTCGCCGCACTGGAGCTCGTCGACGCGACTTATCGAGCGGAACGGCGCGCGCCAGCTGGAAAACCCGTGGAACGAGCCGATGCCGCGGTGTCGGCGGGAGGAGAGAAGTGAACCCGGAAGAGGACGGCCCGAAGCGAGCGCTGACCGGCACGCTGGTGAAGGTGCTGATGCACCGGCGCGACGAGCGCGGCATGGCTCTCGAACCGCACGCCAGCCGCTGCGTGCGGCGCGGCGAGGTGCACGAGCTGGTGACCACGGACCACTGGGAGACCGATCCGGGAGCCCGCATCGACCGGGTCGGGTTCCTCGGCTTCGCCGAGATCGGGTGCGCCGGGGTGATCGACCGCGGCGACGAGTTCTGGATCGGCGACCAGCGCGTCGGAACGGTGCTCGGTTTCGACGCCTGCCACTACCCGAACCACTACAACATCCTGATCAACACCGAGGTCCCGGTGACCGGAGCAGACCTCCACCTGCAACCGGAAATGCCCGTCTCCTTCGCCCCGGCCCTCCTCCCCGTGCACTGATCTGCGCACAACACGAAAGGCCGGTGCCACCTGGTGGCACCGGCCTTTCGCATCAGGAGCCTGCTCAGCCCAGGAGCTCGACGTCGGAGTTGCCGTAGTGGAAGTCGCGCACCACGGTCAGCAGCTCGTCCGCGGACAGCTCACCGCTGTTGTCCGTGTCGACCTGGTCGAACAGGGTGGTGGTCTTCGACTGGTCCACGCCGATCGCGGTCAGCCAGGTCGCGAACTCCTCGCGGCTGATCTGGCCGCTGTTGTCCTTGTCGGCGAGGCCGACGACGCCCTCGACGATCGGGCGGAGCGCCCGGTCGAAGTCGCGCTCAGCGCCCTTCTCGACGAGCATGCCGGCCGCCGACATGAAGTCGTCCTCGTTCATCGAGCTGGCGCCGTTGGCCACCTGCTGGAACATCGAGGAGAACGCGTTGGTCAGCTTCTGCGCCTTCGCGCTGGTGGGGCTCTCGCCGAACGCCTGCGCGATCCGCTTGGCCTCCTGCTCGAAGTCGGACTGCTCCAGGGCTCCGCTGCCGTCGATGTCCCACTTCGCAAAGCGCTTGCGCAGACGCTCGGTGGCGATGGCGTTGGCCATTGGTCACACTCCCTTTTCTTCATTACCACTCGGAAACAGGACGGGGAGGGAACCTCCCCGCACCCCAACGCGGGAGACTGTCGTTCCCCGCGCAGGTCTTCAGTTGCGGCTCAGATCCGAGCCACGTGCTCCCCCGCGACCACACCGCGGGTGTCCAGCAGCGGACACGCAGATCCGGACAACGTCCTGGTGTCGTACTCCGCGTGCGCCTGTAAGAGGATCGCCAGGTCCGCGGCGGCCAACCCGGCGCGAAGTCCGTCCACTTTGGATATTTCGGATCCGTCCACGGCGAACGAATCCACGTGCGGGTCGTGGAAGACCACTTCCGCGCCCCGCCGCATCAGCTCGCGGGCCACCGGGAACGCCGGGGACTCCCGGGTGTCGGCGACGTCGCGCTTGTAGGTCACGCCGAGCAGCAGCACCCGGGCATCCCGAAGTTGTTTGTCCTGGTCCCGCAGCAGTTCTGCGGAACGGTCGACGACGTGCCGGGGCATCCGGTCGTTCACCCCGCGAGCCGCGTTCAGCACGTCGAAGGTGAAGCCCTCCTCGCTCGCCTTGCTCGCCAGGTACAGCGGATCGATCGGGATGCAGTGCCCGCCGACCCCGGGTCCGGGGTCGAACGGAACGTAACCGAACGGCTTGGTGCCCGCGCAGCGCAACACGTCCCACACGTCGATGTTCACCCGATCGCAGAACTGCGCGATCTCGTTGACCAGCGCGATGTTGACGTAGCGGTAGGTGTTCTCCAGCAGCTTGGCCAGCTCGGCCTCGCGGGTGCCGCGCGCCACCACGACCGAGTCCACGAACCGCCCGTAGAACGTCGCGCCGTACTTCGCGCACAGCGGCGTGACGCCGCCGACGACCTTCGGGGTGTTGCGCACGCCGAACGCGGCGTTGCCGGGGTCGATCCGCTCGGGCGAGAAGACCAGGTGGAAGTCGGCGCCGACGGCGAGCCCGCTGCGCTCCTCCAGGATCGGCCGGACGGTCTCCTCGGTGGTGCCGGGGTGGGACGTGGATTCGAGCACCACCAGCATTCCCGGGCGCAAGTGGTCGCCCACCGCGCGCGCTGCGGAGCGGACCGCGGCGAGGTCGGGTTCACCGCCGGACAATCCGGTGGGCACGCAGATCACGACGGTGTCGGCCGTGCCGATCACCGAAGGGTCGGTGCCGGCCTGGAACCCGCTCGCGACCAGGTCGGCGACCACCTCGTCCGGCACGTCCCCGACGTGCGAACGCCCGGCGTTGAGCCCCGCCACCACCGCATCGGAGATGTCGAGACCGGCGGTGCTCAGACCGGCCTCGCACGCCCGGGCGGCCAGCGGCAGCCCGACGTAGCCGAGCCCTACGACGACGAGATCAAGCGGCATCGCGGGACTCCAGCGGTGTCGTCGGTGCTGCCGCGTTGCCGGGCGCCGCTGCGGCTGCCAGCGGGCTCATGCCGAGAAGCTCCCGCTGCCCGGCGCGACGTGCGTGCCATGACCGGGCAGCACGATGACGGAAGGCCCCAAGCAGAACGGGTCGCCGTAGATCCGCACCGGACTATCGGTGTTGTTCGTCAGGACGTGCGCGGCGAGCGGGAGCTTCTGGCAGCCGGTCGGGTCGGCGTAGGTCGTCAGCGGCTGCAGCTCGGTCTCGAAGACGACGACCTCGCCGCTCGCGGCTGCCGCGGAACCGGCGGCGAGCGCCATCGCGGCCGCACTGGCGGACAGCAGCACCGGCGTGGAACGAAGCAGGCTCATCATCAGGTCCCTCCATTGGATTTCTGGTTCGCAGCGCGGGTTTCGGCGATCGGATCAACGGCCGATCCGAGTGGCCGAGGACAGCGCACCCACGCTGACGGTCATCACGAGCACGCCGAGCACCGCGACGATCGCGGCTGTTCTGCCCGGCGCTTCCCGCACCCCGGCGGACTCCGCCAGCTCGGGCGGAGCACCAGGCGGCGGCACCTCGGGCAGAGGCGCCGCAGCGCGCGGAGGTGGCGCGGGTGGGGCCACCGCACGGGCGGTCGCGCGGACGACGTGGGCGGAATCCGCGACCGCACCACCGAAAACCCCGATTCCGGTCACGGTGAGTTCCACCCGCTCCCCCGGTGCCGCGCGACACGTGTAGGTGATCGACTGCCCAGGTGCGAGCTCGCCGATCTTGCGCTGGCAGGCGGCGGGCTGCCCGGTGACCTCGACGTCGACCAGCCGCACCGATGACGGGTTGTGCACCGTCACCGGAACCAGCGCCGCTTCGGTCGTCGGCGCGAACGCGATGTTCCCGATCGACAGCTCGATCTGCGCCTGCGGCGGGATCTCGACCCTTCCGCCCGCCTCTGCGGTGACCTCGGTCCCGTCCGGCGTCGTGCCCCGCACGTGCGCAGTCAGAGCGCCGTCCTCCGGCGCGGCGCCCCCGCACGAGACCTCGGCGCTGCGCCCGGGTTCCAGCCGGTCGACGTCGCGACGGCATGGACCGGTGCCGAGCTCGGCCTCGATCCGGTCCAGTGGAACGCCGCCGGTGTTGGTGATGACTGCGTGCTGGGTGATCGGCTCGCCCGGACGCGCGGCGGACGGCTCCGCGGTGGTGCGGACGTCGAGCGATGCCTGCCAGCTGACGCGAAGGCGCCACTTTCCCCAGCAGGGCTCGCCGGATCCTGGAACCGCACCTCGAACCACGACGGTGCGCCCGTCGGCCGCAAGGATGCTGGGCAGCCGGTCCGAAACGTCCGCGTGCGCAGTGATGGTGCCGTGCCCGTCCCGGGTAAAGCGCTCGGCCACCACCCGCTCCGAACCCACCTTCAGAGCTGCGGCGGGGGCATCCGGCCACATCCCGGGGACGAAGCGGCACCACCCCATCACGTCACCGCCCCATTCGAGTTCCGCGGTGAGATCTCGAGTTCCGCGAGGGATGTTCAGCTCTGCCACCGAGTCGATGCCCGGGACCACAACTCCCCCGACCGCCGTCGAGCCGGCGCCCTGGTCGCCGTTCTGGCGACTGGCGGTCGGCCCGTGCGCGGCCACGAGCCACGGTGCGAGCAGCAGGAGCGCGCACACCAAAAGGCCCGATGAACGCGCGCCGGTCAAGGTGCGCATGACTACGAGATCCCCCTCTGTAGCAGGCGTTTTCCGGAAGAATCCGAGATCGCTGTCACGTTCGGTCACATGATCGACGCAGACGGTAACACCCCCGAAATCGGGTAGCGGTCGCTCGAATTCGAGTCCACAGTGGATCGACTTCCGGGCGTGAGCTGCTGCGCAAGACCCGGCACCACCCGGTCGGCGTAAAGCGGCACCGATAACCCGCGACATGTTCGGGTTCTCAATACCACTCGATTGAGCGGAGTTCGTTCCGGTTCAAGGGCTTTAGCCGACCTCGCCGGTACCTTCACTCCCGGCCGCGCCTGGCTCTCGGGCGCTCGGCATCCTCGACCCCCGCACATTCGTTAGGACCTGCTGCCGTGATCCTCATCAGCCTGCTGGCGATCGTCCTGCTGGCCCTCGCCGTCGCCGGGTTCACCGTGCTGAACGCCCGCCGCAAGGCGTCCGCATCCGGCGAGGCGGATTCGGATTCGCAGTCGTTCGTCGGCGGTGTCCTCAGCGCCCTGTTCACCGTGGTGCTCGCGTTCTACATCGTGTTCGCGTGGCAGAACGGCGACGACATCGACAAGGCCTCGCAGCAGGAGACCAACGCGCTCATCGACGTCTACTGGCAGTCCAGCGTCGCCCCGCAGCAGCAGGCTTCGGCCATCCAGTCGACGATCACCCAGTACACCGCGCGGGTCGCCGACCACGAGTGGCTCGCCCACGACGCCGGCGAGGCCGACCCGGAGGCCGAGCAGCTGCTGGCCGAGCTGCGCTCGCAGGTGCTGGCGCTGCCCGCCGACAGCGAGGCGCTCAAGACCTCCCGGGAGCAGTCGCTGCAGGACATCCGCCAGATCACCGAGCACCGCCAGCAGCGGGTGACCATCGCGACCGACGACCAGAGCTTTAACGTCGTGCTGCTGGTGGCCAGCATCCTCGGCGCGGTGCTGATGATCGCCTTCCCGCTGCTGATCGGCCTGAGCATGCGACCGGCCAACGTCGCGGTGATGGCGCTGCTCGCGGTCACCCTCGGCTTCACCGTCTACATGTCGTTCGAGCTGCTCCACCCGTTCAGCGGCCCGTTCGGGGTCGATCCGGACTCCTTCAACGCGGCCCAGGAGACCTTCCAGACCGCTTCGCGACCCACCTCCTGAGCTCCAGCGCACGCCGACCAGATCGAAGAACGGGAGCCGACTCGCCCAGCGGGACCATCCGCTCGGCGAGTCGGCCGTTTGCTGCTGCCGGGCCGCGCGGAAAAACTTCGACCAGCGAACCCCGGGCGGACGTCGCGGTCCCATCATGCCCACGTCCGGGAACCGAGAGGAGATCGATGACCCCGCAGCCCGCTGACCTGCTGGTCCGATGTGCCAACGTCCGCACGCTGGTCGCCGGTGAAGGACCGCGACGGGCCTTGGCCGTGCGCGGGGAGCGGATCGCCGCGCTGTCGGCGGATCCGGACGGGCTCGACGAGCTGGTGGGCCCTGGCACGACGGTGCTGGACCTGCCGGGTTCCACCGTGCTGCCGGCCTTCGACGACACCCACACCCATCTGATCTCGGCGGGCGACAGCGCGCACGACGTGGCCGTGGACGGTGCGCGTTCGATCGCCGAACTCTTGGACCTCATCCGGACCCGGGCGGCGAAAACCCCTGCTGGGCAGTGGATTCGCACCAGCGGTCACTGGCAGGAGCTGAACCTGGTCGAGCGCCGCTTCCCCACCGCCGACGAGCTGGACCGGGCCACCGACCAGCACCCCGTGCTCGTGTTGCGCGGCGTGCACAACCAGGTGCTCAACCGGCACGCCCTCCGGCTGTGCGGCATCGATGCCACCACGCCCGACCCCGAAGGCGGCAGCATCGCGCGGGACGGCGACGGGCGCCCCACGGGCCATCTGATCGACGGCCTCGCCCTGATCCAGCCGCACCTGCCCGCGCCCGATCCGGCGAGGAAGCTCGACGGGCTGCGCCTCGCCTCCCACGACTACGCGGCCACCGGGATCGGTGTGGTGCGCGACACCAACTCCTCCCTGGCCGATCTGGACGCGCTCGCGCAGCTGCGGGACGCCGGGGAGCTCGGCTGCCGGGTGCGGGTCCTGCTGACCACGATGGGCTTCACGTCCGTGCGGCAGGTCGAGGACGTCCTGGACGGGATGGAGGAATGGCGGCGCCGCGGCGACTCCTGGTTGAGCGTCTGGGGCGTGAAGTTCTGGATGGACGGTGGAATCGAATCCGGGGCCCTCGAGCACCCGTACTGCCCGGCGCACTCGCCCGTTCCCGGCTACACCGGACAGCTGGCCTGGGACGAGCAGGTCCTCCAGGACGCTGTGGAGGCGGTGGTGCGGCGCGGCTGGCGCGTCGGCATCCACGCCTACGGCGATCGCGGGGTGCGCACGCTGCTCGACCTGTTCGAGAGGGTGCAAGCGCGTCTGCCGGAGCTGCCCCACGGGACGCTGGTCATGGAGCACGGCGGTCTCGCCGACGGCGAGCAGCGGCGCAGGGCGGTCAGCATGGGGATCCCGGTGACGGTGCAGCAGCCGCTGCTGTTCGACGTCGCCGCCGTCCAGGCCGAATATTGGGGCGGTGAAAGGGTTTCCCACCTGTTCCCCGCGCGGGAATGGCTTGACGCCGGGGCCGACGTCTCGGCCGGATCGGACTTCCCGGTCGGCATGTACGGGGCGGCGCACTCGCTGTTCGGCCTGACGACGCGGCAGACCGTGGACGGCGTCTGCGGCCCCGAACACGCCATCACCCGCGAGGAAGCGATCGCCCTGCACACCACTGCCGCGGCCCGGCTGACCGGCGAGAGCGACCTGCGCGGTCAACTCGCCCCCGGACGCCTCGCGGACCTCACCATCTGGCCCGAGGACCCGTGCACGGCGGCCGAGGAGGAATTGGACGGACTCCGGCCCAGCCACACGATCTTGGGCGGCGCCGTGGTCAATCCGCGCTGAGGTCCGGACGCTCCTTGGCCGCGTGGTGGAGCGAATCGCCGTTGTGGAGGGTGTCGATGATGGTTCGGTGGTCGAGCACCCGCCCGACCCCGCGCCGCATCGTCCGCAGGGTGGCGCGTTGCGCGTCGGCGTTGTCGGTCGCGTTCACGTCGGAGCCGAACACGACGTGGTAGCCGAGGGAGAAAGCGCTCCGGGCGGTCGATTCGCAGCAGAAGTTCGTCAAGGTGCCGCACACGATCAGCGTGCGGACGCCGCGGCAGCGCAGCGCGTAGTCGAGCTCGGTGCCGGCGAACGAGTCATAGGTGTGCTTGGCCGAGATGACCCGCTCGCCGTCACGCGGGCGGAGGCGCCGGTAGAGCTTCGACCCGGGTGTCGATTCCGCGACCGCACCATTGCGGATGGGCGGCCAGAACGCGTAGAAGTCGTGCGCCACGTCCGGCGCAGCGGTGTGCTCGGTGTACAAGACCGGCACGCCCGTGTCGCGGCAGGCCGCGATGAGCGCTTCGACTCGCGGCAGTTGCCGGTACGCCTCGGGCACGCACATGGGGTTGCCGGGATTGACGAAGTCCTCCTGCAGGTCGACCACGATCAGCGCGCATTCCTCGGGCTTGATCTCGAAGGCCCAGTGCTTGTCGGTCTCGTAGTCGGAGTCGGCGAACGAGAGGGACTCGCGCTCGCCTTCCAGCAGTTCGTCCTCACCGCGGGAGTAGGTGTGCAGGAAATCGTTGACCACTCGCATGTTTCGTCCTCCAGTGCTCGTTTCAGGACGCATTGAACGGAACGGCCCGCGGCCCCAGTCACGACTGATCAGACCGGCCGAAGGCTGCCGACACGTCAGCGGGCCACGGTGTTGGGCGTCCGTCGTCATCCACGTGCACGACGGTGTGGCGGCCCTCGACGCAGGTTTCGCCGTCGCGCAGGACGAGCCAGCCGTAGGTCACCGACGTCCGCCCGACCCGCTCCACGGCGAGCCGGATCTCGATCTCGTCGCCAGCGGCCAGCGCTCGGTGGTAGACGGCCTCGGTGGCCTTTCGCGGGAAACGGCTCACGTCGGTCACGCCGCTGCGGCGCAGCAGGTCGTGCTCGGCGAGCTCGGCCCACCGGAACACCGACGTCCAGTGGATCCGGCCGCTGGCGTCGGTGTCGGCGAAGGCCACCCGGTGGGGCCGCACCAGCTCGGTCACGGGTGCTGCTCCCGGCGCCGGGCGGAGAGCCCGGAGCGGTACTGCTTCGGGATCGGGTGCCCGCGGTAGTCCTGGTCCAGCGCCGCGTTGAGCGTCCAGTACGGGTCGACCAGGTGCGGGCGGGCGATCGCGCACAGGTCGGCGCGCCCGCTGGCGATGATCGTGTTCGCGTCCTCCACCGAGGACACCGCGCCGACCGCGATCGTCGGGATGCCGGTCTCCTGGCGGATCCGGTCGGCGAACGGGGTCTGGTAGAGCCGCCCGTGCTTCGGCTTCGCGTCGATGCTCGTCTGACCGGTGGAGACGTCGATGATGTCCGCGCCGTGCGCGGCGAGCATCGGGGCCAGCGCGACCGCGTCGTCGCCGTCGAACCCGCCGTCGACCCAGTCCGTCGCGCTGATCCGGACGCTGATCGGCCGGTCCTCGGGCCAGACCTCGCGCACCGCGTCCAGGATGCGCAGTCCCAGCCGCGCCCGGTTCTCCAGGCTCCCGCCGTAGGAGTCCTCGCGCTGGTTGGACAGCGGGGACAGGAAGCTCGACACCAGGTAGCCGTGCGCGAAGTGCAGCTCCAGCAGGTCGAAACCGGCTTCGGCGGCGCGGCGCGCGGCCGCGACGTGGTCGGCGACGACCTGGTCCAGGTCCGCCTCGGTGGCCGCGCGGGGGATCTGGCTGTCCGGGCGGTAGCGGATCGGCGAGGGGCCGAGGATCTCCCAGCCGCCCGTCGGCAGCGGTTCGTCGATGCCCTCCCACATGACCTTCGTCGAGCCCTTCCGGCCCGCGTGCCCGATCTGGGCGCCGATCTTGGCGCCGGTGCGGGTGTGCGCGAAGTCGACGACGCGCGCCCAGGCGTCGCGCTGGGCGTCGTTCCACAGCCCTGGGCAGCCGGGGGTGATCCGGGCGTCCGGGGAGGTGCAGATCATCTCGGTCAGCACCAGCCCGGCACCGCCCTGCGCGCGCCCGCCCAGGTGCACCAGGTGCCAGTCGTCCGGCATGCCGTCGGTGGCCGAGTACTGCGCCATCGGCGAGACGACGATCCGGTTCGGCAGCTCCAGCCCGCGCAGCCGGTACGGGTGGAACATCGGTGGCGTGCCGGTGGCGACCTCGCTGCCCTGCGCCCGGGTGCGTTCGGCGAGCCAGTCGTCGACCCGGCCCACGTAGTCGGCATCACGCAGCTTGAGGTTGTCGTAGGTGACCCGCTGCGACCGCGTGAGCAGCTGGAACGCGAACTGCTCCGGTTCCAGGTGCCGGTAGCGGCGGGCTCCTTCGAACCACTCCAGGCTGGTCTGCGCCGACCGCTGGAGCGACGCGACGACCGGCTCGCGGTCCTCCTGGTAGGCCTTGAGCGCGGCCTCGACGGCGGGCTCGCCGTCCACCGCGGTGGCCAGCCCGATCGCGTCCTCCAGGGCGAGCTTGGTTCCCGAGCCGATGGAGAAGTGCGCCGTGTGCGCGGCATCGCCGACCAGCACCACGTTGCCCGCCGCCCAGCGCTCGTTGCGGACGACCCCGAACGACAGCCAGCCGGAGTTGTTGCCGATCAGGCCGTGCCCGTCGAGCAGGTCGGCGAAGACCTGCTCGCAGAACCGCATGCTGGCCTCGTCGTTCTCCCCCGGTTGCCGCGGCACGGCTGCGAACCGGTCCAGGCCGGCGCGCCGCCAGGTGTCCTCGTCGGTCTCCACGATGAACGTCGAGCGCTGCCCGTCGAACGGGTAGATGTGCGCCCAGAACAGGCCGAACTCGGTCTCGACGAACTGGAACGTGAAGCAGTCGAACGGCCGGGTGGTGGCGAACCAGACGTACTTCGCGCTGCGCCGGTCCACGCTCGGCCCGAACTCGTCGGCGAGCTCGGTGCGGATCCGGCTGTTCACGCCGTCCGCGGCGATCACCAGGTCGTGCTCGGCGCGCAGCTGCTCCAGCGGTGGTGCCTCGGTGGAGTAGCGGACGTCGACGCCGAGCCGGGTCGCCCGCTCCCCCAGGATGCCCAGCAGCCGTTTGCGCTCCAGGGCGGCGAAAGCGTGCCCGTCGCTGCGCTCGCGGCTGCCGAGGAAGTCGACGTCGATGGCCGACCAGTGCCGGAACTCCGCGGCGATCCGGCCCAGCGACTCCGGGTCGGCCGCCTCGATGTTCTCCAGCGTTTCCTGGGAGAACACCACGCCGAAGCCGAAGGTGTCGTCCGCGGCGTTGCGCTCGTAGACGGTGATCTCGCGGGACGGGTCGGACTTCTTCAGCAGGATCGCCGAGAACAGCCCGCCCGGCCCGCCGCCGACGGAAACGATCTTCTTCGCGGTCACGAGTCCCCCTCGGGCAGTCGGACGAGTCCCTCCTGGACGACCGAGGCCAGCAGCCGTCCGTCGGCCGAGAACAGCCGCGCGGTGCCGAGCCCGGTTCCCCTGGTGGCGATGGGAGATTCCTGCACCAGCGCGACCCATTCGTCCATCCGGCCGTCGTGGTGCCACCACATCGCGTGGTCCAGGCTGGCCGTGACGACGCCGTCGTCCGCCCAAGCGGCCCCGTGGTGGCGCAGGATCGGTTCCAGCAGCGTGTAGTCGCAGACGTAGGCCAGCGCGCTGCGGTGCACGGCCGGATCGTCCGGCAGCCGTTCCCAGGCCTTCAGCCACACCGTCTGCCGGCGTCCGCGGCCGCCGTCGGGTCGCGTGTAGACCGCCGAAGGCGAGTGCCGGATGTCGAAACTCCGGTGGAAGCGCCAGTATTCGGCGTCCCGGGTGTCCTCGCCCTGCAACGCGTCGGCGGTGCTGGGGAGTTCGGCCGGGTCACCGGCGTCGGCCGGCAGTGCGTCGGAGTGCTCGACGCCCGGTACCGGAACCTGGAACGAGGCCATGGCCTGGAAGATCGGTTTGCCGTTCTGGCTGCCGCGCACCGAGCGGTGCGAGAAGCCGCGCCCGTCGCGCAGCCGCTGCACCTCCCAGCGGGTCTTGCCGTTGACGTCGCCCGCGCGCAGGAAGTAGCCGTGCAGGCTGTGCACCCGGCGGTCCTCGCCGACGGTCAGCGACATGGCCCGCTCGGCCTGGGCGACGATCTCGCCGCCGTAGGCCCGGCCGGACGGGATGACCTGGTGGCCGCCCAGGAACGCGTGCTCCGAGGCGGACGGGCGCACGCTGGCCGGCGACCGGTCGGCC
>NZ_JBEOVY010000033.1:0-35467 GCF_040295745.1 Saccharopolyspora sp. NPDC002686 | reverse complement strand
GCGGGCGCGCGGGCGCCCCGGGCCGACCCGGCGGGGGTGGGGGGCTCCCCGGCCACCCCTCCACACCCCGCAGACCCCCCCGGGGGTCGCCGCCCCGGGGGGGTTCCGCCGCTTCCGGCACGTCCTGGCAACCGCCATTCAGCCGATGCCCCCGGTTAACCCCGCGTTCGCACCCGTGTCCGGTTCGCCGGAAATTCTGGTTTTCCAGGGCGGTTCGACGACGAAACTTCCGCCGTCGCGAACCGAAAGATCCCAACTGAATCGATTCCCTTATCGTTCTTGTGAGAGAACGAACAGGGCTGATCTCCATCGTGCGGCGCTGTCCCCGCTAGCCTCGGTGCATCCCTTTTAATTTCGCCCGGCCCTCGGGCAGGCGAAGCGTTCCCACAAACGTCGGTGCACCGCCGCCGGCGACAAGTCCGGGCTGTGGCGCCCAGTCAGGAGAAACGACGCGATGACCGCATTGACCATTCCCGGTCTCGACCAGGCACCGACCAAACACGAGCGCCTGCTGTCGTGGGTGCGTGAGGTCGCTGAGCTGACCACCCCTGACCGGGTGGTGTGGTGCGACGGCTCGCAGGAGGAGTGGCAGCGCCTGACCGACCAGCTGGTCGAGGCAGGCACGTTCACCCGCCTGGAGAAGAAGCCGAACTCGTTCTACGCGGCCTCGGACCCGTCGGACGTGGCGCGCGTCGAGGAGCGGACCTACATCTGCTCCGTCGAGGAGAAGGACGCCGGGGTCACCAACAACTGGATGGACCCCAACCAGATGAAGGCCACCATGACCGAGCTCTACCGGGGCTGCATGCGTGGTCGGACCATGTACGTCATCCCGTTCTGCATGGGCCCGCTGGACGCCACCCCGCCGAAGCTGGGCGTGGAGATCACCGACTCCGAGTACGTCGTGGTGTCGATGCAGATCATGACCCGGATGGGCGCGAAGGTCCTGGAGAAGCTGGGTGAGGACGGCGACTTCGTACCCGCGCTGCACTCGGTGGGTGCGCCGCTGGAGCCCGGCCAGCAGGACGTGCCGTGGCCGTGCAACGACACCAAGTACATCACCCACTTCCCCGAGGAGCGGATGATCTGGAGCTACGGCTCCGGTTACGGCGGCAACGCGCTGCTGGGCAAGAAGTGCTACTCGCTGCGGATCGCCTCGGCGATGGCCCGCGACGAGGGCTGGCTGGCCGAGCACATGCTGATCCTCAAGCTCATCTCGCCGGAGAACAAGGTCCACTACGTGGCGGCCGCGTTCCCCTCCTCGTGCGGCAAGACCAACCTGGCGATGCTGCAGCCGACCATCCCGGGCTGGAAGGTCGAGACCCTCGGCGACGACATCGCGTGGATGCGCTTCGGCGAGGACGGCCGCCTGTACGCGGTGAACCCGGAGGCCGGCTTCTTCGGCGTCGCGCCGGGCACCGACGAGCACACCAACCCGAACGCGATGCGCACCATCGAGCAGGGCAACTCGCTGTTCACCAACGTCGCGCTGACCGACGACGGTGACGTCTGGTGGGAGGGCATGGGCGGCGAGACGCCCGCGCACCTGACCGACTGGAAGGGCAACGACTGGACGCCGGACAGCGACGTCAAGGCGGCGCACCCGAACTCCCGCTACTGCACGCCGATGTCGCAGTGCCCGATCCTGGCGCCGGAGTGGGACGACCCGAAGGGCGTGCCGATCTCGGCGATCCTGTTCGGCGGTCGCCGCAAGACCACGGTTCCGCTGGTCAACGAGTCGTTCAACTGGCAGCACGGCGTGTTCATGGGCTCCACCATGTCGTCGGAGACCACCGCTGCGGCCGCTGGCCAGGTCGGCGTGGTTCGCCGCGACCCGATGGCGATGCTGCCGTTCCTCGGCTACAACGTCGGCGACTACCTGGCGCACTGGGCGAACCTCGGCAAGGACGCCGACGCCACCAAGCTGCCGAAGATCTTCTACGTGAACTGGTTCCGCCGCGGCGAGGACGGCCGCTTCCTGTGGCCGGGCTTCGGGGAGAACTCCCGCGTGCTCAAGTGGATCGTGGACCGGCTCGAGGGCAGCGCCGCCGCTCGGGACACCGCGATCGGCCGGGTGCCGACCGCCGCCGAGCTGGACCTCGACGGGCTGGACACCCCGGCTTCCGACGTCGACGAGGCCCTCAAGGTCGACGTCGAGGAGTGGAAGGCGGAGCTGCCGCTGATCGACGAGTGGTTCGCCACCATCGGTGACGCGCTGCCGAGCTCGATGCGCGACGAGCTGGAAGCGCTCAAACAGCGTCTCGGTAACTGACCGAGCGACCCCCGGACGGGTGGTTTTGGCAGGGCAACGTGGGAAGCCCCGCCGCCACCCGTCCGGAGCGGACGGCTAGATGAAACGTGCGCAATCGTGCGGCGTTTCCCCAAGGAACGTGAGGTTCTTTCGGGGAAACGCCGTTTTTTCGTTCCGGCCAGGTGGATCTACGCAGCCAAGTGGAGTAAATCCGGGAATCCCAAACGATCAGCAACCCGACGGACACTTGGTGCGTCCCAGTGTTAACCGCCGAGAAAAAGGGCGCCGAACCGAGGGGGTGTGTCATGGTCAACCTGGCCATGCTGGCGTTGTCCCTGATCGCGGTCGCTGCGGTGTTCCTCGCGCTGCGAACCGAGGACGACGAGCCCGGCGAGAAGTCCGAAGCCGGCGAGATCGACCCAACCAGCCGGGACCGGGTCCGATTGGCAAGCCGTGCACAACTGCCATGACCCGAGAGCAAGTCTCCTGCGGGCGGTGAGCTGACCGGGCTCACCGCCCGCAGGCTTTTCACGCACCACGTCGCGCGGCGAAATTCAGTTCGTAGTCCGGGAGTTCGAGGTCGCCGGTGACGTCCTTGCCCAGCTGGAGCATCCGGTTCAGCAGGAATTCGTTGCCCATCATCAGGTTCCGCATCCAACCGCCGAACCGCCCCGGCGCCAGGAACTTCCCGGCCCGGTCGCCGCCGACCTGGCAGCCCTGCGCGTAGCCGCGGAACCTCGACTCGTAGCGCGCGAAAGCGGCCCGGTGGTCGCCGTCCGCGGCGACCAGTTCGCCGGCGAGCACGTAGGAAGCGACGATCGCGCTCCCGGTGCCCATCCCGCCGAGCGTCGCGCCGCAGGCCGCATCGCCGACCAGCGCGACTCGCCCGCGCGACCAGCTCTCGACGTCCACCCGGTTGATCGAGTCGAAGAAGAGGTCGTCGGCGGACTCCAGCGCCGCCAGCAGGCGCGGCGCCTCCCAGCCCACTCCTGCGAAGGCCTTCGCGATCAGCCTGCGCTGCTGGTCGACGTCGTGGCGGTCGTAGTCGAGCCGCGGCGACTTGAAGACCGCGAACGCACCCGCCCGCGCGGGGTCCCGGCGGTCGACGCCGACGGAGATCAAGCGGCCCGGCCGGTTGTGGCCCAGCGAGCCCGGCGGCAGGGCGCGGTAGTTGGGCAGTCCCCAGGTCGCGACGTAGTAGCCGAGGTGGCTGACGAACCGCTCCTCGGGGCCGAAGACGAGGCGCCGGACCCCGGAGTGCACGCCGTCCGCACCGATCACCAGGTCGAACGAGCGCTGAGCGCCGGAGGCGAAGGTGACGTCGACGCCGTCGGGCCCGTCGACCAGGTCCACGACGCGGTCGCCGAAGACGTACTCGGCGACGTCCGCGCTGTGCGCGTGCAGCACTCGCGAGAGGTCTTCCCGGAGCACTTCGAGGTCGCCGCCGGCGAATTCCGCGGGCAGTTCGAGCAGGGTGCGCTCGCGGTCGTCGACGAAGGTCATCGGGCTGCCCCCGGTCCGGACCTCCCGCAGATCGGCCAGGACCCCCATCCGCTCCAGCACGGTCAGGTGCAGGTCGCCGCGGAAGTCCACGGCCGCGCCGCCGGTGCGCAGCGCCGGGGCGATCTCCACGACGGTGACCTCGAAGCCGCGGCGACCGAGCCAGCAGGCCAGCGCCGGGCCCGCGACGCTCGCCCCCGAGATGAGAACTCTTCCTCGCATGTCCACGTCACGCTCCCCAAATCTGTATCCATCGGAAACAGTTAATTTCTGTGTACCATAGACACAGTTCTGCGGTCCGGGCAAGGAGGATTCCGGTGGAAGGCGATCGAGCAGGCGGTTTCGGAGTCCTGTGGGGCGCCCGGCCAGCGCCGCGGCGCGGCCCCAAACCTGCGCTCAGCCTCGAACGCATCGCCGGCACTGGCATCGAGCTGGCCGACGCCGAAGGGCTGGCCGCGGTGTCAATGCAGCGCGTCGCCGCCGAGCTCGGCTTCACGAAGATGTCCCTCTACCGCTACCTGCCGGGCAAGGCCGAACTCGTCGCGCTGATGGCGGACCTCGCCATGGGGCGACCGCCGGAGCTCGGCGGCGGCTGGCGCGAACGGCTCGACGCGTGGGCCCGCGCGCTGCTGCCGCGGTTCGTGCAGCACCCCTGGACCCTCGAAGCGACCACCGGCCAGCGCATCCCCGGCCCCAACGAGCTCGCGTGGATGGAAGCGGCCGTCGCCGCGCTCGACGGCACCGGCCTGCGCGGCAGCGAGCGGATCGACACCGTGGTCGTGCTGGTCGGGCACGTCCGCGGCATCGCCCAGCAGGCCGCGGCAGCATCCGACGGACGCCCCGAGCAGCAGCTCAGCTCGAGCATGGCCGAGCTGCTGCGCGAGCACGGCGCCCACTACCCGGCGGTCACCGAGGCGATGGCCGACACCGACGGCCACGACCAGGCCCTGGACTTCGGCCTCGCCCGCATCCTCGACGGCCTGGCCGCCCTCATCACCACCCGCTCGGTCTGACGAGGGGTGGGTCAGCGCTTGATGGCGCCGGCGAGGTTGAAGGCGCCGCCTAGGGATCGGGAGACGACCAGGTAGAGGACGAGCACCGGGGCCGTGTAGAGGATCGAGTAGGCCGCCAGCTGGCCGTAGGCGATCAGGCCGCCCTGGCCGAAGAAGGTGAACACGCCCACCGACGCCGGTTGCTTCGCCGGGTCCAGCAGGAGGACGAACGGGACGAAGAAGTTCCCCCACGCCGTGATGAAGGTGAAGATCGCGACCACGCCCATGCCCGGCACGATCAGCGGCAGCACGATGGTGCGCAGCGCCTGCATCGCCGACGCGCCGTCCACCCACGCCGCTTCCTCCAGGCTGATCGGCACGCCGTCCATGAAGTTCTTCGTCATCCAGATCGCGATCGGCAGCGAGGTGGCGGCCAGGAACAGCGTGCTGCCGAACATCGAGTCGATCAGCTCCAACTGCACGAACATGCTGTACACCGGCACCATCACCGCGGTGATCGGCAGTCCGGAGGCGAACAGCACGACGTACAGGAACGGCCGCCGGAACCGCAGCTGGTAGCGCGACAGCGGGTACGCGCACAGCACTGCGGCCACCACCGAGATCAGCGCGGCGCCGCTGCACATCAGCAAGCCGTTCCACAGTGGACGGCCGCTCTGGTCCCAGCTGAGCACCTGCGCGAAGTTGTCCAGCGTGAACGACTCGGGCACCTTCGCGGTCAGCGCGGCATCGGCGTCGAAAGCCGCTGTGAGCAGCCACAGAAGCGGCGCGAGGAACGCCAGCGCGACGACCGCGAGGACCAGGTGCACGACCACCGCCACCGAACGCCGCCGAGCGACCGTCACCGCGACCATCAGACTCCATCCCCCCGGGAGTCCGGGTCTCCTAGGCTCTTGGCGTACACCGCGGCGAACAGGCCGCCGATCAGCAGCAGCACCAGCGAAATCGTCGCGCCGTAGCCGATCTCGTGGAACTCGAACGCCGAGTCGTACATCAGCAGCGGCAGGGTCTGCGTCGCCGCGTTCGGTCCGCCCGCGGTCACCACGTAGATCAGCGTGAACAACCCGATGGTCTGCAGGGTGATCAGCATCAGGTTGGTCAGCACCGACCGGCGGATGATCGGCAGCGTGACGTGCCAGAACCGGCGGAACGGCCCGGCGCCGTCCACCTCGGCGGCCTCCGCCAGATCGCTCGGCACCTCGGACAGCGATGCCTGGTAGACCAGCATCGAGAACGCGGTGCCGCGCCAGACGTTGCCGAGGACGACTGCGAGCATCGGCAGGCCGTAGAGCCAGTCTCGCGGTTCGAGACCGACCCCCACCAGCAGGTTGTTCAGCGTGCCCTCGGAGTTGAGGAACGCGTAGATCGCGAACGCCGCGACGAGCTCAGGCAGCACCCACGCCGAGACCACCACCGTGCCGACGATGGTGCGCAGCCAGCGGTTCCGGTGCTGGGTGAGCACCGCGATCAGCATGCCCAGGCAGTTCTGCCCGATCACCGCCGAACCGACGGTGAACACCACGGTCAGCCAGGCCGACCGCCACAGCGCCGGATCGCTGAACAGGCGCCGGAAGTTCTCCAGCCCGACGAACTCCGGCTCGGTGGCCGCGGCACCGGTCAACGCCGCGTTGGTGAACGAGACGTAGACGCTCCACAGGATCGGTCCGGCCACGAACAGGCCGAGCAGCAGCACCGCCGGCGCCATCGGCACCAGCCACTGCCGCACCCGCACCGCCATCAGCCCGCCCTGGTGCCGGCCGGCCCGACGATCCGCGAAACCTGCTGCGCCCACTGGTCGGCGACCTCGTCCGGCGGTTTGCCGGCCACCACGTCGAGCACCGACTGCTGGATTTGCTGGGAGACCTTCGGGTACTCCGGCAGCGCGGGCCGGTAGTGCGTGTTGTCCAGCAGGCCGATCCAGAACTCGTTGAGCGGGTTGGCCCCGAGCACCCGCGGATCGGCCGCGGCGTCCTCGCGGGCCGGGAGGTTGCCGCTGGCAGTGGCGTATTCGACGACGTTGTCCTTGCTCATCGCCTGCGCGATGAACTCGAACGCGTCGTCCTTCTTCGCGCTGGACGAGCTGATCGCCAGCGTCCAGCCGCCGGAGAGCGTCACGGTGCCCGGCGCCTGGCCGTGCTGGGTGGGCATCGGCGTGGCCGACATGACCTTCGCCCAGTCCTGCCACCCGGAATCCCGCCAGTTGCCGGAGGCGAAGCTGCCGTCCAGCCGGATGGCGACCTCGCCGTCCCGGACCAGCTCGTCGCGCTGCACCTTGTCGTACTGCGCATCGGCGATCTGCGCCTTGCTCTGGGTGAGCCCCTCGGCCAGCGCGGTGGACAGGAAGCCCATCGCGTCGGCGAAGCCCTTGCTCGGCGCGATCCACTTCTGGCCGTCGTGCAGGGTGCCGGTTTCGGTGCCGTACAACAGCATCTCCACCGTCTGCATGCTCACCGACTCGCCCTCCGCCTTGCCCAGCGCGAGGTCCAGCGCGATCGCACCCGGACGCTGCTTCTTGACCTGCCGGGCGGCGGCGAGCACGTCGTCCCAGGTGCGCGGGCGCCAGTCGTCGGGCAGGCCGACCTGGGTGAACAGCTCGCGGTTGTACCAGAGCCCGCGGGTGTCGGTGTCCAGCGGAACGCCGTAGGTCTTGCCGTCCTGCGCCTTGCCCGCCTGCTTGGTGGTGTCGATGTAGTGCTCCCAGTCCGGCCATTTCGCCAGCCGGTCGTCGAGCGGCTCCAGGTAACCGGCCGCGACGTCGGAGTTGACGTTGAAGCTGTCCTCGTAGAGCACGTCGGGCGCGGTGGACGGCGACCGCATCCGCAGCTGCAGCTTGGACAGGTACTCGCCCTCCGGGGCGACCACCGGGTCCAGCTTCACCGTCTTGCCCGGGTGGGCCTGCTCGTACTGCTGCTTGACCCGCTGCATCCACTGGTCGACCTGCAGCGTGTTGCCGTAGCGGTGGTAGGCGACGCTGATCGTGTCCGGGTCGTCGGCGGCGCCGCCCCCGCAGGCGGCCAGCGACAGACCCAGCGTCGCGGTGATGAGCACGGACATCGCTCTGCGCCGTTGCATCGCGGCCCTCCTGCCAGCAGTGGTTGCGCACGGCTTGAGATCCGGATCACACTTCGGGTAGTTAATTCCATTCGTTGGAACAAGTCAACGCCACCCCGACGAGGAGCGTTCATGGCCAAAGCGTCTTGGCAGGGCACGAACCTGCCCCGGGTGGGTGGCTTCAACCGGGCCGTCGTGCTCGACGCGATCCGCCGCCGCGGCGAGATCAGCCGCGTGGAGCTGGCCCAGCGCACCGGGCTGACCGCGCAGACGATGTCCAACATCGTGCGGGCGCTGATCGAGGACGGGCTGGTCACCGAGAACGGCCACGCGCCGTCGACCGGCGGGAAGCGCCGGGTGCTGCTGAAGATCGCGCCGGACGCCTACTCGTCGGTGGGCCTGCACCTCGATCCGGAGCGGATCACCGGAGTACTGCTGGACATGGCCGGTGGCGTGCGGCTGCGCAGCACACGTCGGCTGCCCGACGACGCTTCACCGTCCGCCGTCGCCTCGGCGCTGACGCGGACGCTGCAGCAGCTCGTGCGCCGTTCCGGGGTCGACGAGGACCGGGTGCTCGGCGTCGGGCTCGCGGTGCCGGGACCGCTGGACGCGGCGCACCGGCAGGTGCTCTCGCCGCCGAACCTGACCGGGTGGGGAACGGTGCCGCTGGCCGACATCGTCGCGGAACGGGCCGGACTCCCGGTGGTGATGGACAACGACGCGACGGCCGCCGCGATCGGCGAGCGCTGGGCCGGCGGTGAGCACCGCGAGGGCTCGTTCGTCTACGTCCACTGGGGAACCGGGGTGGGCATCGGCGTGGTCCTCGACGACCAGGTGCACCGCGGTGTCAGCAACAACGCGGGCGAGATCGGCCACCTGAGCAGCGGCGGCGGACGCGGATGCCATTGCGGCAGAAGGGGATGCCTCGAAGCGCACTGCTCGATCCGATCGATCGTCGCGGACTGGCGATCAGCCGGCGGCGGTGATGGCGAAGCACCGATCGCGCAGTCCTACGAACAGCTCTGCCGCCTGGCCGCGGGCGGAGATGCCTTGGCGGGCAAGGTCTTGCGCGCGGCGGCGACGAAGCTGGGCCAGGCGCTGGCGTCAGTGGTCAGCGTCCTCGACGTCGACAGCGTGGTGCTGGGCGGACCGGCGCTGCGCCACGCCTCCGACCTGGTGCGCACCCAGGTGTCGAAGGTCCTGACCAAGCACGTGTGGGCCCACGAAGTCCGCCCGGTCCAGGTAGCGCCGGCCCTGATCGGCGAAGACGCCGGAGCGGTAGGAGCGGCGTCGCTCGTGCTCGACCGCGCCTACTCACCCCGGCTGGCCACGCTCCTGGGGCCCTGAAAGCTTCCCCTCGCACGCAGACCGACGTCCTGAGCCGCACGTCACCGGCGGCGGCCCTTGCCCTTGCCGCCCGAGTCCCCGGCGTCGTCGGCCATCTTCGGGTAGTAGGTGCCTTCGTTCGCCTTGCCCGCGCCGGGACGGGCGATGTCGAGGTGCTCCTTCAGCCCTGCGTCCTTGTAGATGGCCTTCTTGACGCGGACCTAACGTCCACCCCTCCGCACTGGGAACCCGGTGGCTTCCGCCCCTTCTCCCAAGGTCGACATGCCGAACTTCTGGCCGCCGCTGTTCCTGTTCAGGAAGTCGGCCTGCGAGATCTTGCCGCTGCCAGCGGGGCCGAACTTGTCCGCCACCCCGAACTTCTCCGGGTTCGACGCGGCGACGTGGGCCAGCGCCCGATTCGGGTCCCAGTCCTTCGGGAACATGGTGCTCCACTTGGCCGGGTTGGTCTGCCCCGGCCTGTTGTGCCAGATCTCGTGGGCCTTGTTCTCGCTCCCGATGCGGGTGATGTTGGTATCGGGCTTGGTGGTCTGCGTGACGTGGGACGGGAGTTCCCCGTTCTTGTAGACGTGCAGTCCGCCCACCGCACCCTTGCCCTTGTCGTCCTTGATCACATTGCCCTTGGGGTCCTTCATATCGCCGTTGAGGATGTGATTCGTGACCTGCGGATGCTTCTTGCGCATGTGGTCGGCGAGTTCCTCGCGAGTTTTCCGGAAGACGTCCTTGTCGCCGCCCGCCTTCTGCCAAGCCGGACCGGTCTTGTTCTCGTTGTCGTTCAGCTTGGGCTTCGTCTTGCACCCGGCCAGCCCCAGCGGGTCGCACCAGGAGTTCGGGTTGCCGACGTAGACGTGGTTGTTGGGTCCCGCGTCGAGGCCGATCGGGTCCGGGCTGAGGTAGCGGGCGAGCACCGGGTCGTAGTACCGGAAGAAGTTGTAGTGCAGGCCGGTTTCCTCGTCGAAGTACTGGCCGGGGAAGCGCAGCGGCGTGGGTCCGCTCGTCGCGGAACTTCCCCACAGAGGCGTCCGGTTCACCGGGAGGACACCGCCCCGGTCGTCGACGAGCTCCGTCGGGGTGCCGAGCAGGTCGGTCACGATGGCGTGGAAGCGGTTCTCGACCCACCCCTGCGGTCCGCCCGGCACCCGCTCGCTCTGCGTCAGCGGGTGGAGCGAGCCGGGGGCGTGCTCCCAGACCGTGGCCCGGCCGCGCGGCGCGGACCCGTCGAACGCGACCTGCTCGACCAGGTTGATCCCGTCCCAGGCGAAGTCGATCCGCTCGACGGCCGTCCGGCCGTCGGGCCCGAGCTTCTCCTTGGCGATCCGCCGCCCCACCGCGTCGTAGCGGTAGCGCCAGCGAGCCCCGCCTGGCGTCAGCACCTCGGTCAGGCGATCGTCGGCGTCCCAGGAGAACTGGAAGCTCTCGGCCGTCGGCATGAACTGCCGCCGGACCAGGCGCCCCCGAGCGTCGTGCGCGTAGCCGATGTTCCCGGCGTTGCGGACCAGCATGCCCTGGTAGTCCCGCCGGCCGAGCTGCTGCTCGCCGGTCGGCCAGGAGGCGTTGACCAGGTTGCCCGCCGCGTCGTAGTCGTAGCGCTCCGACCAGCCGGAGCCCTGGACCGCGGTGACCCGGTCGCCTGCGCCCAGGACGAATTCGCGCGGCCCGGTCAGCTGGTCGTGCACCCCGACGAGCTCGCCATCGGCGCGGTAGGCGTAGGACCGGTGCTGCACGCGCTCCCCGCCGGCCCTGGTGATCAGCTGCGAGTCGATCCGGCCCGTCGGCGTCCACGTCTGGTCGACGGCCGCGCCCGAACCGAGCACGCGCCGGACCTCGCGGCCCATCCGGTCGTACTCGAAGCGGATCGTCCGGCCGGTGGTGTGCAGCGCGACCGGGTTCCCGTCCGCGCCGTACTCCCACACGCTCTCGGCCCCGGACGGGGTCCGCCGCCGGATCCGCCGCCCCAGCAGGTCGTACTCGGAGGTGACGGTGCGGCCGTTGACCGTTTCCGCGGTGATCCGGCCCAGCGCGTCGCGCTGGAACGACACCCGGCTGTCGGCGTTCACGGCCTCCACCAGGAGCCCGGACGGGCTGTAGCTGAACGTCGTGGTGGTGCGGCCGTCGGTCTGCTCGACCACGTTGCCCAGCAGGTCGTAGCGGAACCGCAGGACCTCACCCGCGCTGGTGGAACGCTCGACGAGCTGCCCGGCCGCGTCCCGCCGGTAGTGGGTGGTGACGCCGCTGAAGTCGGTCTCCTGCACCAGGTTCCCGGCCGCGTCGTAGGTGTAGCGCCACACCATCCCGAGCTCGTTGGTCACGCTCGTCAGCCGCGTCTCGGTGTCGTAGCCGAACTCCAGGCGGGAGCCGTCCGGACGGGTCACCGCCGCCACCAGGTCGAAGTGCGTGAACTCCGTGCTGGTGGTGCGGCCGAGCGCGTCGGTCTGGGACCGCTCGTTGCCCTCGCCGTCGTAGGAGCTCCGCTGCACGGCACCGGTGGCGTCCTGCCGCCAGGCGATCTGGCCACCGACGGTCCAGCCGAAGCGCTGCACGCCGCCCATCTCGTCGGTGATCGCGATGACGCGGCCGAACTGGTCCCGGTCGGAGCTGCTGGTGGCGCCCGTCTCATCGGTGAGCGCCACGGGCAGCCCGGCGATGTCGACGGAGATCCGCTGCGTGTTGCCGAGGGCATCGGTGACGCTCACGACGTTGCCGAGCTCGTCGAAGGCGTAGCTCGTGACCGCCCCCACCGCATCGGTGATCCGCACGAGGTTCCCGCGCTCGTCGTACTCGTAGCGGGTGACCGAGCCGTCGGGGTCGATGAACGCCACCGGACGGCCGGATTCGTCGTACTCGCGGCGGGTCTGGGTCCCGTCCGGCCTGGTGACCGAGATCAGGTTTCCGTACTCGCCGTACTCGTACGCGGTGGTGCGGCCCAGCGGGTCGGTGTGCTTCAGCAGGCGATCGGCGGAGTCCCACTCGGACGTCGTTTCGCCGCCGAGCGGGTCGATCTCCCTGATCACCTGCCCGGCCTCGTTCAGGTGGAACGCGGTGCAGTGGCCCAGCGAATCGGTGGAGTACGTGATCCGGTTCTCGGTGTCGTACTCCAGCGTTCCGGTGAGGAACCCGCCCGAGCCCTCGGTCCGCACGCAACGGCCCTGGTGGTCGTAGATGTAGCGGAACCACTCACCGTTGCGGTCCGTCCAGCCGGTGATCCGGCCCGCCTGGTCGTACTCGAACCGCATCGGCTCGCCCGAAGCGTTGACGACCTCGGTGAGCCGGGAGTCGCGGTAGCGGTAGCGCATCAGCTCGACCTCGGTGCCGTCGCCTGCGACCGAGTGCAGCGCGACGACGAGTCCGTCCGCCACCTCGATCCGGACCACGTAGCCACCGCTGTGCAGGATCCCGACGGGGACCCCGGAATCGTCGTGCACGAAGGCAATCGAGTTGCCGCTGTCGTCGGTGATCGAGGTCAGCGGCAGCACCGAGTCCTCGGGGGCGAAGCGCAGCAGCTGATTGCGCTCCTTGTCCACCAGGACGTACCCGCCGTCCTCGGTGCGACCGAGCTGCCGCGACGGCCCCTGGTCGCTGGCCGACCATCCGCCGACGGCGGGGTGCGGGAAGTGCTGGAGCGTCCCGTCCGCCGAGGCGAAGCTGACCCCGTCGGCGTCGACCTCCAAGCGCTGGTCCAACGTGGACATCCAGCTGTCGCCGAACCACCGGCCCGTCCGGTACGAGGAGAAGTGGGTCCGCTCGAAGACCAGCGGCAGCGCACCGAGGAACTCCGCGTCGACCTGGCTCATCAGCATCTGACCGGTGGAGACCTCGATCGGGTCGCCGACCGTGGTGCACTTGTCCACCGAGCGCGGGTTGGAGTTCTGGTCTCGCAGGGAACGAGAACCGTTCGAGGAGGACCTGCCCCCTCGGGACCCGCCGCCGCCCAGGCCCCGGCTCCCCGTCGGACCGGTGGTCACCGATCCACCGTTCGAACCGCCGCTGCCCTGCGAACCGCTGTTGCCCTGCGAACCGCTGCTTCCCCCGGACCGGTCGGATGAACCACCCGTGCTCTGCGAATGAGTCGACGCCGGATCGTTGTTGCCGTTCGAGCGGTTCGGGGTGGAGTTGTCGCCGGAACCGCCCCTGGAGCCATTCCCGTCGTTGCCCGTCGAGCGGGTCGGGGCCGGGCTGTCGGGCTTGGTGTTGGAGCCGCCCTTGCCACCTTTGATCTTGTTCAGGGCCTTGCCCGCTTCGCCGAAGCCGTCCTTGAGCTTCTTGATCAACGGCGTCAGCGCCTTCATCGCCTTGACCAGCTTCGTGGTCACATCGGCGATCTTCGCGACCGTCTTCGTCACCGCCGCGACGACCTGCGGCACGACCCAAGCCATCGCGATGCCCAACGTGGCGAGGACCTGCAGCGCCCAGGAGATCAGGCGGCCGACGAGCTCGGCGATGATGTCGCGCACCAGGCTGCGCACCGCCCCGACGACCTCACCCGCCGTGCCGATCCCATCGGACGCACCCTCAGCCGCGTTCTTCGCTGCCTCGATGAGCTTTCCGGTGTCCTCGCTGCGCTTCCGGTAGGAGTCCGCGGCTTCCCCGGTCCAGTTGGCCAGATCGTTCTTGACGATGTTGGCCATCTCGGTGTTGATCTCACCGAGCTCGGAGGCCACGTTCTTCCACGTCTCCGAGTGCGCCTTGATCTGATCGGCGTCACCGGCGAGAGCATCCAGCGCATCCGACAGCGGACCCACGTGCTCCATCAGCCAGCCCACACCGGCGGCGAGGATCGACCCGAACGGATCCATCGCCATCGTCAGCGCATCCAGGCCGGTACCCACCGCACCCATGACCCCGGACGCCCAGTCACCGGACTCGATCGCCTTCTTCGTCTCGTCGACCGACTCGAGGATCGGGACCCCGCTGAACGACTCCGTCGAATCCTTGGTCTCGGCCACCAACGGGTTCGTCACCGCGTCACTCCAAAGTCAGCGTTCGGAAAGGGCGAAGCTCGGGTCGTGCACTCCACGGATCCGGGCACGTCCGCGGTTCAAAGATCCGCAGTCGGTCCGATCACCTCGATCGTGCACCACAACCCGTTGCCGGTGTGGCGAAACGGGGGACTTCGCCACACCGGCGATCCGGACGACCTCCGCCTCGTTCGCGGACTACCGGCGAGACCGGTTCGAGGGCCCGGGGTCTCCGAGGTCCACATCGGAGGGCCGGAGGTTGAGATCGGTGTTCGGGGTGAAACCGCTGTTCGGATCGGCGTGCGGGTTGTAGCCGGGGTGGTTCGGGACGAAGTTGGGGTTGACGTGCTCGGTCGTCGTCAAGGAGCCGGGCAGGGCGAATCGCTGGTCGTTGCTCTGCCGGAAGTAGCCGTGAACGGACACCGAGCTGTGGATGTTCTCCGGAGCGACGTGGTGCACCGCGTCCCACTCGCTCTGCTTCGACATCCGCTGCGCCAGGTCCGGCGGGAGGTTCTGCGAACCCGTGTGGATCAAGTTGTCCGTGGACTGCACCTTCAGGACCTGCCCGGACATCGAGATGTAGTGGTTGCCGTCCTTGCTGATGACGGGGCCGCCGTCGGGGGACAACCCGAACTGGTGCGCCACGTTGGGATCGGAGGTGAGCGAGACGTAGCCGGAATCGTTGGCCCCGCGACCGCCGTGCACGTGGTGCGGCATGTCGTAGTTCTTGCCCCACGACGTCATCCCGTTCTGGAAGAGCCCGTCAGGCCCGTTCACCGGACGCGTGTCACCCCGGTACATCCACTGCGGCCGCTGCGGATTCGGCCGCAACTGCGGGTTGTTCAGCCCCCTGTCACCACCAGCGTTGGAACCGCCAGCGCTGCAGTTCATGAGGCCGAGCGGGTCGATCCAGCCGGTGGGGTTCGGGGCGTAGGCGTGCGGGTTCGGCGAGGGGGCTAGACCGAGCGGGTCGCCGGAGGTGTACCGACCGGTGGTGGGGTCGTAGTAGCGGTTGAGGTTGTAGTGCAGACCGGTCTCGTGGTCGTGGTACTGCCCGGGGAACCGCAGCGGCGTGCAGGCGTGACCGGCCGGTGCCTTCAGGGTTCCCCAGAGCGTGGTGTCCACGTGCCAGGCGAGGTTGCCGTCCGGGTCGACCAGTTCCGCCGGGGTGCCGACGAGGTCCGTGACGATGGCGTAGAAGCGCTGGTCGACCCATCGTTGCGGCGCGTTCGGCGTCGTCCGGCGTTCGGTCTGCGCGAGCACGCGGTAGCTGTCGGGTGCCCACTCCCAGACGGTGGCGTCCGTGCCGTTGTGGACCTGCTCGACGAGCAGGCTGTCGTCCCAGGTGAAGTCGACGTGCTCGGCGATGCTGCCGTCCGGGTGGAGGCGTTGTTTGGCGACGCGGCGGCCGAGCGGGTCGTAGACGTAGCGCCAGCGCTGCCCGTCCGGGGTCACCACGCCGATGAGCTGGTTCTCGGCGTTCCAGGTGTAGTTCCAGGCCGCCTGCTGGAGGCTCCGGGAGGTGGTGCGACCTTCGGCGTCGTGGGTGTACCGGGTGGTTCCAGCTCGGGTGATCAGGGTTCCCGCGTAGGCCCGATCGCCCACCGCCGCGTCCTCCGGAGAGCCCGACACCGGCCATTCCGCGTGCGCGAGGTTGCCCGCCGGGTCGTAGGCGTAGCGCTCGGTCCACTGTGGCCGGTTGACGGCGGTGACCCGCCCTGCGAGATCGAGGTCGAACGTGCGGTCTCCGCTGAGCTGATCGCGGACGCCCACCAGCGCACCGTCCGGCCGGTAGGCGTAGGACCGCTGCTGGATCATGCGGTCGCCGCCGATCAGGGTCTGCGAGGACAGCTTGTGGTCGGCGTTCCAGTTCTGCGCCAGCAGCACGCGAGTTCCCAGCGTGCGCTGCACTTCGCGGCCCGCGACGTCGTAGTCGAACCCCAGCGTGCGCCCGGCGGTGTGCAGCGCGACCGGCCGATCCGCGGCGTCGTACTCCCAGACGCTCTCCGCGCCCGACGGCGTCCGCCGCCGCACTCGCCGCCCCAGCGGGTCGTAGGCGGACGCGACGGTGCGACCGTTGACCGTCTCGGTCAGCACGCGCCCGAGCTGATCGCGCTCGAACGACACCCGGGTGGCGTCGTTCTCGGCGGCGATCAGCCGCCCCATCGGGTCGTAGGCGAAGGTCGACGTCGTGGTCGCGGTGCGGCGTTCCACGAGGTTGCCGAGCAGGTCGTAGGTGAACCGGACGGTCTCGCCCGCGCCGTTGGTGCGCTCCACCAGCTGCCCGGCCGCGTCGTACCGGTACGACACCGCTCGACCGCCGAAGTCGGTCTCCCGCACCAGGTTTCCGGCGGCGTCGTACTCGTACCGCCAGACCTGGCCCTGCTCGTTGGTGACGGAGACCAAACGGGTTTCGGTGTCGTAGCGGAACTCCCGCCGGGAGCCGTCCGGACCGATCTCCACCGACGGCAGGTCGAAAGCGGTCGTCTCGGTCGTCGTGGTCTGCCCGAGCTGGTCGACCCGGGTGCGGACGTTGCCCTCCCCGTCGCGGATCCAGCGCTCGGTGCTGCCGTCCGGCCGGGTCTGCCAGGCCGTCCGACCGTCGACGGTCCAGCCGAACTTGGTGGTGCCGCCGATCGGATCGGTCACCTCGGTCACCCGGCCGAAGCCGTCCCGGCGGTAGGTCGTGGTGGCGCCGAGCGGATTGGTGACCGAAACCGGCAGGCCGGCGGCGTCGGTTCCGATCCGGCGCACGTTGCCCAGCGCGTCGGTGATGCTGGCCAGCAAACCCCGCTCGTCGTAGGCGTAGGTCGTCACGGCGCCGGCGGGGTCGGTCACCTTGATCAGGTTGCCGTTCTCGTCGTACTCGCGGCGGCTGATCGCACCGTCCGGGTCGACGAACGTCACCGGCATCCGCCGGTCGTCGTACTCGATCAGCTGCCGGCTGCCATCGGGCCTGGTGATGGCCGTGATGTTGCCCGCGTCGTCGTAGTCGTACTCGACGGTGCGGCCCAGGGCGTCGGTCCGGGCGAGCAGGCGGTCGTGGTCGTCCCACGCGAAGACCGTCTCGTTGCCCAGCGCATCGACCTCGCGGACCGTCTGCTTCGCGTCGTTGAGGTGGAAGGCCTTGGTGTGGCCGAGCGAATCGGTGTAGCGCGTGACGTCGTCGGCGTATTCGAACGTGCCGTTGAGGAAACCGCCGGCACCCTCGGTGCGCACGCAACGTCCTGCCTGGTCGTAGGTGTAGCGGTACCAGATGCCGTTCCGGTCGGTCCAGCCCGCGATCCGGCCCTCGGCGTCGTAGTCGAACTCCAGCGCCTGGCCGGAAGCGTTGATCACCGAGGTGAGCCGCCGGTCGGTGTAGGCGTACCGCATCAGCGGCAGGTCGTCGCCGTTGGCCGCGCCGCGGAGGTGCAGCGCCGTGACCAGGCCGTCTTCGGTCTCCACCCGGATGCGGAAGCCCGCGCTGTGCCGGACCTCGACCGGAGTGCCCGCCTCGTCGTGCTCGAAGTGGACGAGGTTGTGGTTGCGATCGGTGATGCCGGTCAGCGGCAGGACCTCGTCGCCCGGAGCGAAGTGCAGCGCCTGTTGCTCGCCGACCAGCACGACCGTGTAACCGCCGTTGTCGTGCCTGGTGAGCGTGTTGGGCGAGCCAGCGAACGGCACCGTCGCGCCCAGCTCCGGCGTCGGGGCGAACAGCAGTTTCCCGTCGTCGGCGGCGAAGGAGACACCTGCGCTCCCGACCTCCAGCCGCTGGTCCAATGTGGACGCCCAAGAAGTGCCGAAGGCCTGGCCGACCCGGTACGAGGACAGGTGCGTGCGTCGCAGGACCAGCGGTAGCGCGGCGGCGATCTCCACGTCGACCTGCGCCAGCACCATCTCGCCGGTGGCGATGTCGACCGGGTCGGTCTCGCACCGGCGGTTGCCGACGTTCCGGCTCGGTGTCTGCGCATCGCTGGACGCCTTCCGCAGATCACCGCCGATGCCGCGGGACTTGCTCGTGCCGCCGGACGGGGCGGGCGACTCATTCGAGATCGACCTAGGCGTCGGACCACCGTCGACCGAGTTGGGCGCCGGGCCGTTGCCCGGGGAGCCCGGGTTCGGTCCGTTGTGCGACATCGACGACGTGGACGCCGGGCCGTCGTTGGACATCGACCTGGTCGGCGCCGGGAAGTCCGGGCTGCTGTTCGGGGTCGGGCCGTCGTTGCCCATCGACCGGGTCGGGGCGGGCGAGCTCTTCGGCTTCGGGGCTGCGCCGCTGCCACCCTTGATCTTGTTCAGAGCCTTTCCCGCGTCGCCGAAGCCCTTTTCGAGGTTCTTCACCAGCGGCGCCAAGGCCTTCATCGCCTTGACCAGCTTCGTCGTGACGTCAGCGATCTTCGCGACCGTCTTCGCCACCGCAGCGACTACCTGCGGAACCACCCAAGCCATCGCGATCCCCAGCGTGGCCAGGACCTGCAACGCCCAAGAGATCAGGCGACCGACCAGCTCAGCGATGATGTCGCGCACCAGGCTCCGCACCGCCGCCACGACCTCGCCCGCCGTGCCGATCCCGCTCGACGCGCCCTCAGCGGCCTTCTGCGCCGCCTCGATGAGCTTGGCGGTGTCCTCGCTGCGCTGCCGGTAGGAATCCGCAGCTTCCCCGGTCCAACCGTCGACATCGCTGCTGACCAGGTTCGCCATCTCGGTGTTGATCTCGCCCAGCTCGGAGGCGACGTTCTTCCACGTCTCCGAATGCGCCTTGATCTGATCGGCATCACCGGTCAACGCATCCAACGCATCCGACAGCGGGCCCACGTGCTCCATCAGCCAGCCCACACCAGCAGCGAGGATCGACCCGAACGGATCCATCGCCATGGTCAACGCATCCAGGCCGGTACCCACCGCACCCATCACGCCGGACGCCCAGTCGCCAGATTCGATCGCCTGCTTGGTGTCGTTCACCGACTCCAAGATCGGCACACCGCTGAACGACTGCGTCGAATCCTTCCGCTCGGCGACCAACGGATTCGTCACAGCAGCACTCCAAAATCAACGTTCAAACAGGACAGACACCAGGTCGTGGACTACACGCACCCAGGCGCTGTTGCGGTTCATCGATTCGCGCATGCCGACTCGGCAGCCGTAGCGAACAGCGCTGTTGCGCTCGGCCGCACCGAACCGGCGAACTCCGCGAAAGAGCGGTCAGGCGAAGCTGTCGCGGAGCGCGCTGGCAGCCAGGCGCACCGGGGCCGGGCCTTCCGGGTTGAGCAGGATGTCCGTGTCGGGCGGCAGCAGCTCGAGCAGGCCCTCGGCCGTGAGGGATCCCCAGAGCTCCACCGAATCCATGTCCTTGCGGTGCAGCGGCGCGGTCACCACGGCGACGCAGGGCACGTCGTCGGGAGCGGGGCCGACGAGCGGATATCCGTCCGCGGACAGGGCGATCTCCAGCACCGCGTCGCGCACCGCCGGGATCAGCTCGTCGACCTTCGTGCGTCCTTCGGCGATCAACCGGAGCACCGCGTCCACCGGGTCCGTCGGATTGGCCGGATCGGCCGGCGCGAAATCGGGGTTCGGCTCGAAGCGGCCGCGACTCCCATCGGTCGCCAACGGCCAGCCCCCGGCGATCGCGTGCGGCGGCGGCTGGTCGCCGTCGAACCGAGGCTGCCACGCCGGGTCGAGCAACACCGCCCAGTCGTCCCGATCGCTGCCCGGGCTCGGGCGGGCTGAGTCATCCATGGCCGTTGTTCCTCTTCACCTGCTCGTCCCGCTGAACAATGCTAGAACTTCTTGAACTCGCCAGCGACGGGGTTGCCGCTGCTGTCCACACCGGGGCCCACCCCGTAGATGCTCTCGTTCCCGTCGGGCTTCCGGAATCCCTTCCCGGTGGGCGCGTACACGTCGCCGGAATGGCCCGCGTTGCGGATGGCGTCCGCTGACGTCTGCGCCGCGTTTCCGGCTGGACTTCCCGCTTGGCAGGACATCTGCACGATCGGCCGGTTCGGGTCCGCTTTCGACGCCGCCTGGAAATGGGAGTTGCTCGACACCAGCTGCCCGTACTGATCACCGGTGAGCCCCATCTTCTCCCACTTGGCAGGCTGTCCGGGCTGAGCGGTGTTCACGTTGACGATGTAGCCCTTGGGCTGGGCGTGAGCGTGGACGTAGAACGGCTGCTTCCCCTTCCACGGCGCGTCCGCCTTCGTCTCGGGGAAATTGGAGTCCTTGCTGTTGCGGTTCTTGTTGTACCAGTTGTCGCTGTTCCGGATGGGTTTGCCCGCCCAGCTGCCGACCTTCTTCGGGTCCTCCGCCTTGCTCGGGAACGAGATCCCGACCGTGTTCCCCTTGTCGTCCTTCAGCGGGATCGACTGCACCTTGTCCGGGGTGACGCTGTGCGGCTTCTTCCCGCCCTTGCCGTCGGAGATGTTCCCGGTCAGCACCGTGGGCTGCGGGGTGTTCCCCGTCGGCTGGGTGGGGGCGGAGCTGGCCGGCGGTGCGGAGGTGTTCCCGCCGGTGGAGGCCGAAGTCGTCGGACTCGGCTGCGGCGCGGA
This sequence comes from Saccharopolyspora sp. NPDC002686, assembly GCF_040295745.1. Classification (NCBI taxonomy): domain Bacteria; kingdom Bacillati; phylum Actinomycetota; class Actinomycetes; order Pseudonocardiales; family Pseudonocardiaceae; genus Saccharopolyspora; species Saccharopolyspora sp. NPDC002686. The sequence goes on along the minus strand of NZ_JBEOVY010000033.1, from coordinate 14,829 downwards.
ATTCGTCTGCGGGATCGTGCTGCCGGGCGAGGAGTCGGAATCCTCACGCATGCCCCGGCTGCTTTCCTGGCCGCCACGCGGGGACCCGCCCCCCGGGCCGTTGCCGCCCCTGCTGGGCGGTGGGGTCGGGTTCGGCTTGGGGGCGGTGCCGTTGTCGTTCTTGATCTTCTTCAGGGCCTTGCCCGCATCGCCGAAGCCGTCCTTGAGCTTCTTGATCAGCGGCGAGAGGGCCTTCATCGCCTTGACCAGCTTCGTGGTGACGTCAGCGATCTTGGCCACGGTCTTGGCCACGGCCGCCACGACCTGGGGGACCACCCAGGCCATCGCGATGCCCAGCGTGGCCAGGACTTGCAAGGCCCAGGAGATCAGGCGACCGACGAGTTCGGCGATGATGTCGCGCACCAGGGTGCGCACCGCCGCGACGACCTCACCTGCGGTGCCGATGCCGTCCGAGGCGCCTTCGGCGGCCTTCTTGGCCGCTTCGATGAGCTTCCCGGTGTCCTCGCTGCGCTGCCGGTAGGAATCCGCCGCGGCCCCGGACCAGTCGGCGACATCGCTGTTGACCATGTTGGCCATCTCGGTGTTGATCTCACCGAGTTCGGTGGCGACGTTCTTCCACGTCTCCGAGTGCGCCTTGATCTGATCGGCGTCGCCGGTCAACGCGTCCAACGCATCCGACAGCGGCCCGACGTGCTCCATGAGCCAGCCGACTCCGGCGGCGAGGATCGACCCGAAGGGATCCAGCGCCATCGTGAGCGCATCCAGGCCCGTGCCCACCGCACCCATGACACCGGACGCCCAGTCGCCGGACTCGATCGCCTTCTTCGTCTCGTCGACGGATTCCAGGATCGGCACACCGCTGAACGACTGCGTCGAATCCTGGCGCTCAGCGATCAACGGGTTCGTCACTGCGGAACTCCCAGGTCAACGTCCGAAAAGGACGGTTGTCATGTCATGCACGAAATGGCCCGCGATCGTCTGCTCACCCCGCGGTTCCAACTCTCCTTCAGATCTTCCCGTGAAGCCCGTTGTCGCTGCTCGGTTTCGGCTTCAAGTCGCCCATCAGGTTCGGGTAACCGGCAACCGAGTACTTCCCACCGGCGGCATTTTCCCAGGGGACGATGAACTCCGACGGGTTGTCCGGACCGTCCGAGGTCTTGATGACGCCGTTGTTCTGCGCCAACCCGTCCATGAGGGGCTGGTCGCCGATCCCGAAGTGCTGCTTCATCGCCGCCATGTGCGCGGGATCGGTGATGCCGCCCGGCCCGTTGTTGTCGACCAGCGCGGGCGGAACGTCGTGCACCGTCACCGGGCCCGGGGTCTCGTACTTGATCACAGCGCCGGGCGCGGTGGAGTTGTAGGAGTAGTCAGCCGCACTGGTCTGGTCGTCCGTGAGGTACCAGGCCTTCCAATCGTCCGCGCTGTTTCCCGCCCGACCGTCAGGCCGCTGCACGCCGTTGTCCATGACCGACTGATAACCCTCCGGCTTGACCCCGTGATAGCCCTCGAGCTTGGTCATCGGCGTGCTCACGATCTTGTGATCGACACCGTTCACCGTGATCGTGCTTTCGTAGCTGGAGTGGGAGGGATCGATGTTGCCGTTGTTCATCCCCAGATCGGGGTGGTCGACCGGCGACGCGTTCGGCGGAATCCCCGCTGGACGATTCGCACCACTGCTCGGCCCGTCGTGGGAACCGCCGAGCGATCGGGAGTTCATGCTGCGGGACGTGGCCCCGGAGCCGCCGCCGGACCGTTTGCGGGACGGCGAGCCGAAGAGGTCGCCGCCCCAACCGCCGCCGTGCGACCCGCCGGTCGACGACACCCCGCGCGGCGAAGCGAAATCCGCGCCGTTCGCCGGTGGTGTCGGGACCGTGCTCATGGACGTGGTCGACGCCGGCGTCGAGGCCGACCCCATCGGCTTGACCGGCTCGGACGTGGGCCTCGGCGCCGGCGAAACACCCTTGGGCTTGGGAGCTCCTCCGCCACCGGCGTTCAACTTGCTCAGCGCCTTCTTGACGTCGCCGAAGCCGTCTCCGAGCTTCTTGAGCATCGGGGCGAGCTTGCCGATCGCCCGCACCAACTTCGTGGTGATATCAGCGATCTTGGTGACCGTCTTCGCCACCGCCGCCACGACCTGCGGCACCACCCACGCCATCGCGATCCCGAGCGTGGCGAGCACCTGCAACGCCCAGGACACCAGGCGTCCGACCAGCTCGGCGATGATGTCGCGAACCAGCGTGCGCACCATCGCCACGACCTCACCGGCCGTGCTGATCCCGTTCGACGCACCATCAGCCGCAGCCTGGGCAGCCGAGATCAGAGCGGTCGTGTCTTCGCTGCGGGCGCGGTAGGAATCGCCGGCTTCGCCGAGCCAGCCCTGGGTGTCGCTGTTGACCAGGTTGGTCATGTCGGTGCAGATCTCGCCGAGTTCCGCCGCGACGTTCGACCAGGTCTCCGCGTGCGCTTGGATCTCGTCCGGATCGCCCGTGAGCGCGTCCAGGGCGTCGGAGACCGGACCGACGTGTTCCATCAGCCAGCCGACGCCCGCGGCGAGGATCGTCCCGAAGGGGTCCATCACCGCACCGAGTGCCTCGAGGCCGGTGCCCGCCGCACCCATGATTCCCGCGGCCCAGTCGCCGGATTCGATCGCTTGCTTGGTGTCGTTCACCGACTCCAGCAAGGGGACTCCGCTGAAATCCTGCGTCGAATCCTTCCGCTCAGCGATCAGCGGATTGGTCACTGCACACTCCGGGGCCGGGTAACTGGTGGTCGGGTCGGGCGGGGATCAGTCCCGCAGCGGGTCGAAGTCGGGGCCGAACTCGTCGTCGTCCTCGTCCTCGAAGGCGGGCTTCTTCTTCGGTGCCGCAGGGGGATTCGGCGCGGCGGCCGGAGGTGCGGGCGGCGGAGGCGTGTGGTCCTCCTCCTCGGCCGGGCCGTCCCACTTCGAGGAGGTCTCCAGCTCCGGCTCCTCGTCCTCGGGCTGCTCCGGGAAGCGTTCGCGCAGGTTGTCCAGCATCATCGCGCGGGTTTCCCGGTCCTCGTCGCCGAGGTGGGCCGTCATGGTCTCGCCGACCTTGCCGGCGATGTCGGACTGCGCCTTGTGCATCGTGGACAGGATCTGGGACGCCAGCTCGGACGGCGGCATCGAGCGGACCTTGTCGGTGAGCTCCAAGTCCGTGATGCTGCCGTCGGCGCGCACCGTCACCTTGACGCGGCCGTCCGAGCTGGCCGCGGTGAGGCGCAGCTGCTCGGTCTCGGCCTGGATTGCCTGGTAGCGCTGGGCCTTCTCCTCGAATCCCTTCGCCCACTCCTGGATCCGCCGCTCCGCCTCGTCGGGGTCCGCCCCGATCGAAGCGAACCCGCCCTGGCTCTGGCCCGGCATTGCACTACCTCCAAAGGACTTCTAAATCTGCGATCCGCTTGCTGCCCCCGACCCGGGGTGGCGGTTCGACGTCAGCGGCTCAGCTCGAGTAGAGGTCGCCCTGGTACGTCGCGGTGGGGCGCTGCGCCGGCTCCACGGGCGTCGCCTGGACCACGTCCCGCTCCATCGGCTCAGCCTGCTCAAAGGGCTCGACCCGCTGCCTGCCCTCCGGCGCGTTCATCGCCGTGAACTGCCGCGGCTCAGCCTGCTGGAACGGCTCCGCCAGCTGCCTGCCCTCGGGCGCATTCATCGGCGTGAACTGCTTCGGCTCCATCGGCGCGTGCTGCGGCTCGACCTGCTGCCTGCCCTCCGGCGCATTCATCGGCGTGAACTGCTTCGGCTCCATCGGCGCGTGCTGCGGCTCCGCCAGCTGCCTGCCCTCCGGCGCATTCATCGCGGTGAACTGCCGCGGCTCCGAGTCCATCACCGGACCGGACGCCGGACGTCCCTGCATCGCGGGCTCGTAGGAGGCCGAGGTCGATCCGCTCGGCGAGGAGCTGGACCCCGTGCTCTCGACCCCGCGCAGCGCGACGGCCGAATCGTTCACCCGCACGGCGTCGTCGAACTGGGAGAAGTTGTCCGCGCCCGCCTCGTCGGTCTCCTGGTACTCCTTGGCCGTCTGGCGGACGTTGTCCGCCGTGGTGGCGATGCCTTCCTTGGCGGCCTTGAGCGCGTTGAGGCCTTCCTCCTCCATCGGGTTGATGATGGGCGGCAGGAACGAGCACAGGAGGCCGTAGGCCTCGTCGTCCATGCTGACCTGCTCGGCGGCGGAGATCGCGGTGTCCACCCGGTCGGTCAGCGCCTCCAGGTGGCTGGCGTGCGCGGTCAGGTCCTCTGCTTCGACCTGGAAAGTCATGGTGGGTCCTCTTCAGCTCGTCAGTCGAGCTTCGCCAGGACTTCGCCCAGGCGGTGCTCGATGCGGCGGTTGTCGGCCGGGGCGATGCTGACGTGGGAGCGCTCGCTGACCATCAGGTACCGGCCCTCGTTGGTGTCGAACCAGGTGACCAGCGTCGACGACCGCTGCCCCCGGTGCGTGACGCCGAACTGCCCGCCACCGACGCGGGTTTCGACCAGCTCGGCCAGCACCGCGGCGTCCTGGCCGGACATGCCCGCCCGCACCAGCGCGGTCTCGTCGTCGTAGTCGCCGCCGAACGGGTCGTCCTCGTCCTCGTCCAGCGCGCGGTTCAGCTGCTCCTTGGGCACCGACAGCGCAGGCTTCATGCCGGGTTGGCCGGGCGGCAGCACGCCGACCGCCGCCATCGCCAGCGCGGTCGGGCGGATCTCGGTCAGCCACAGCTCGCCGGCCACCAGCTGCGCCAGCACCCCGGCGCGGCGGGTGACCGCGGCCAGGGCCTGGACCGGCTCGCCGACGTAGCCGACCACGTCCACCGAGGTGTCGTTGTCGACGATCAGCTGCAGCAGACCCGCCAGCCGGTCGTCGAGCTGGTCGCCGGAGGCCATGCCCCGGTCGGCCAGCGAGCGGAACGCGTCGGCGGCGAGGTCGGCGCGTTCCTCCATCGTCCGGCCCACGCTGGGCACCTGGAGCGGGAACTGCGGGCGACCGTGGCCCAGAGCTCCGGTGACGAGGTCGTACTCCGCGGCGGTCAGCGCGAAGTCCGGCGCCGTTGTCGTCATCATCCCTGGTCCCGCTTCTTCTTCTTGCCCTCACCGATCACCGGCGGCGGCAGGTCGGCGCCCGGCACCTCGACGATCTGGCCGCCCTGGACGTACTTGGCGCTGCGTTCCTTGTCGTCTTCGCCGCGACCACCGCGGTTGCCCATCGCACCGGCGCCCATGCCCGGCGCTCCGGCCATGCCGGGCTGCCCGGCGCCGCCGCCCATGCCGCGGGGGCCGGCGCCGGGTCCACCAGAACCCGTGCTGCCGGTACCCGAGGAACCGCCGGGCGCCAGGTTGGACGAGCCACCGGCACCGCCTCCGGCTCCACCGCCGCCACCGGCACCCAGGCCGGGGACCGCACCCGGGCCGCCGCGGAATCCGCCGGGGCCGCCACCGCCAGGACCAGCGCCGCCGGGGCCGGTTCCGCCAGGCCCCGTGCCGCCGGGACCACCCGGGATCGGCGGGATCTGGCCCTGCCAGCCGCCACCACCGCGGCTGTTCGGGTCGCCGGGCCGACGCGCACCGGGGCCGGTGGGGGACACGCCGTCCGGAATGCCGTACGGCCGCGGTTGGTACGTGTGATCGCCGCCGGGGCCGCCCATCTGCGGCAGGGGCGGCATCTTGGGGTTCGCACCCTGCGGCGTCGTGCTCTGCGGGCTCGTGCTCTGCGGAGATGTGCTGCTGGGGCCGTCGCCCAGCGGAGGCAGCTTCGGCATCGCCTTCGTCGGACCGTCGAACCCACCGCCGGGGCCGTCGCCCAGCTTCGGCATCGGCATCGCCTTGGTCGGACCGTCGACTCCGCCACCAGGCCCGCCGCCGATCCCACCAGGCCCGCCGCCGATCCCGCCGGGACCGCCACCGATCCCACCGGGGCCACCAGGGCCACCAGGGGTGTCGCCCAGCTTCGGCATCATCTTCGTCGGACCGTCGACCCCACCGGGCCCGTTCGCCGCCGCCGGCGACACGCCCTCCGGGGTCGTGGCGGCCGGTGCTTGGCCCTGCTGCTTCGGTTCGAGCGGCTGTCCCCCGCCACCTGCGGCCATGGGGGCCATCTGGGCCATCCGGGCCTGCATCCGCTCTTGGGTCACCGGGTTCGGCGGAGGCGTGAAGCGCGGGGTCTCGCTGTCGATGGTGCGGGACTGGGCTTCCATGTTGGTCATGACCTGGACCGCGCGTTCGTGCGCGTTGGTGGCCTTGGCCTGGTGGGCCTGCAGGTCGGTGGTGGCCTTGGTGAAGCTCTCGAGGTCGTTGGTGGCGTAAGCACCGATGACCGCCGCCTGCAGCCCTTCCACGCCCTTGACCGGCTCCGGCATCTCGGTCTTGGCGACCTCCATGACCCGGCCCTGCGTGGAGATCCGCGCCGCCAGCGAACCCGCCGTGTCACCGGCCTTGATGTTCCAGTCGGTCAGCTCCTGGATCGCGGCGCGCGCCGCGTCGGCGGCCTGCCCCTGCCAGCCGGCCTCGGTGCCCCGCACCTTCTCCGACATGCGCTGAGCGGCTTCGGCGATGTCCCGGCTCAGCGCGTTCCAGTCGTCGGACAGCTGGCCCACCCGGCCCGGGTCGTTGTCGGTGTGCACCGCCGCGTAGAGCTCTTCGTGGCTGCGCGAGGCCCAGTTCTGCGTCTCGGTCAGAACGATGTCCGGCTTGTCCGGACTGGCGTTCGGCTGGGTCATCTGCGGCTTTCATCCCCTCGACTGCGGCGGGCGCACCCCAGCGTCGCCCGACCCATCACGTGCGGTTCTGGAACGCGGCGTCCGCGATCTTGCGGAAGTCGTCCGCGGCGTGCTCGTCGGCGTCCCGGTAGGTGCGCATCGCTTCGACGATCGCGTCGCGCGCCTCTTCGACGACCGCGCGGTACTGCGTCAGCACGTCGGTGAAGGAGTTCTCGCCGCCCTGCGCGCGAGTGGCGAACTTCACCGCCATCGCCTGGCCGACCGGGTTCTGCCCGAGCGGCGCGTTCCCGGTGAGGCCGGCGGCGCGCTTCAACCATTCATCCACTGTGGACATCTGGTCTTCGAGCGCTTCGCGGAGCTGCTTGCCCGCTTCGGGTTCGAGGCGCAAGTTCTGCGATTCCACCGCCTGGCGCAACTGCTTGATGCCTGCGGCGGAACGGGCCAGCGTGCGAGACGCCTGAACTTCCTCGGCTTCGCTCATGAGTCCCCCAGACACAACAACACCGCACTATGATCACAGGCGTCGCCAACGTCGGCCCAACGTCCCGCCAACACATCGGGGAGGGTGGCGGGTACGTCCGGCGGAGCACTCGAAATGAGCGGATGTCTTCTCGAAGGAAACCACCACAGCTGCGGATTCGCCTGCTGGGACCCGTGGAACTGCTGCGAGCGGACGGCCACGCGACCGCGATCGGCGCCGCCAAGCGGCGCAGCATCCTGGCCGCGCTGGCCATCGAGCTGAACCGCGTGGTGTCCGCGGACCGGTTGATGGACATCGCGTGGGAGGGCGAGCCGCCACCCACCGCCAAAGCCGCGCTGCAGGGCCACATCGCCAAGCTGCGCCGGGAGCTCGGCGACGGCGTCGAGGTCGTCACGCGCGCACCCGGCTACCAGCTGCTCGCGCCGCGCGCCGCGGTCGACATGACGCAGTTCGAGGACCTGGTCGCCGCGGCCCGCAACGCACCCGACGCCGAGGCCGTCGAACTGCTGGACACCGCGCTGGCCCTGCACCGCGGCCCGCCGCTGGCCGACGTCGCCGCCGAGCAGCTGCGCCGCGAGGTCGTGGACCGGCTGGACGAGTCGATGATCAACGCGGTGCACGAGCTGGCCTGGCGGCTGCACCGGATCGGCCGCGCGGACGAGGGGATCGACCCGCTGCGCGAGGCCGTCGCGATGCGCCCGCTGCGCGAACCCCTGGTGGAACTGCTGGTGCTGAGCCTGCACCAGGCCGGACGGCAGGCCGAAGCGCTCGACGTCTACCACGAGACGCGGTCCCGGCTCAGCGAAGAGCTCGGCGTCACCCCGGGTCCGGGCCTGCAAGCGGCGTTCCAGACGGTGCTCAGCTCGGAGGAGCCGGAACCGACCGCGGTGCCGTGGCAGCTGCCCAGGGAGAACAGCGGGTTCGTCGGCCGGGAGGCCGAGCTCGCGGAGCTGGACCGCCGCCGCGGCGACGGCGACGTCCGGGTCATCACCGGCCCGGCGGGGGTCGGCAAGACCGCGCTCGCGCTGCGCTGGGCGCACCGGTCGGCCGAGCGCTTCCCCGACGGCTGCCTGTTCGCCGACCTCCGCGGGTTCAGCGAGACCGAACCGGTGGAGCCGGGCCAGGTGCTGAGCGCTTTCCTCCGCGCGCTCGGCATCCCCGACGTGCGCATTCCTTCCGACCCCGACGAACGCGCGGCGCTGTACCGGTCGACGCTGGCGGGCCGGCGGGTGCTGGTGGTGCTGGACAACGCGAGTTCGGCCGCGCAGGTCAAGCCGCTGCTGCCCGGGGCAGGCTGCGCGGTGCTGGTGACCAGCCGGAGCAGGATGGACGGCCTCGCCGTGATGGCCGGAGCGGTGCGGGTCGCGGTGCCGCCGCTGAGCCGCGAGGCGTCGGTCGAGGTGCTCCGGTTCGTGCTCGGTCCCGAGCGGATCGACGCCGAGTCCGAGGCCGCCGTGGAGCTGGCCGAGCTGTGCGACCGGCTTCCGCTGGCGCTGCGGATCGCCGCGGCCCGCGCGGCCGGGCCGCCGCAGCGCACGATCCGCTCGCTGCTCGACACCTCCGCCGACCCCCGCCACCGGCTGGCCAAGCTCTCGCTGCCGGACTCCGGCGAAGGCGTCCACACCGCGCTGACCGGCAGCTTCCAGCGGCTCGACGGCGGTGCGGCCCGGCTGTTCCGGCTGCTGGCCGAGCACCCCGGCGGCACCGTCGACTGCTTCACCGCCGCCGCGCTCGCAGGCACCACGATCCACGAGAGCTTCGTCCAGCTGGAGCGGATGGCGGCGTTCCACCTGCTGCACGAGACCGACGACGGCCGCTACCTGTGGCCCGGGCTGGTCCGGCTGTACTCCACCGCGATCGCGGCGGAGGAGGCGGACGGGGAGCGCAACGCCGCGTTCAACCGGCTGCTGGACTTCTACCTGCACGCGGCGGATCGGGGGCTGCGGTTCATCTCGGACTCGCCGTGGCGCCGCTGGACCGGTCCGCCGCCGGTGGACCTCCCCGAGATCACGAACGCGCAGGCGGCGATCCGCTGGTTCCGGACCGAGGAGGCCAACCTCCACAAGATGCTCGGGCTGGCCATCCTGCGCGACGAGCACGCGCGGGCTTGCCACCTGGCGCTGTCCTTGGAGCGCTTCCACCACCGGCTCGGCGACCGCGCGGCTCAGCTCGAGGTGCTGTACTGCGGCCTGAACATCGCGGGCGAGCTGGGCGACGTGCGGGCGCAAGCGGCCTTCTCCGTCCAGCTCTGCGGAGATCTGGCCTCATGAGAAACGCCCCCGCGCTCCGGCACGGGGGCGTTTCCGTTCGTGCGGTCATGAATCCGCGTGCTGGATCCCCTTCGCGACGGCTTCGCCGAAGGCCTGCATCCCCTTGGCGTTCGGGTGCAGCGGGGCCGCCATCGACGTCGGGATGACGCCTTCGTAGTACTTGTCCTGCGGCGCGGCGCAGGTGTCGTGCCCGCGGCTCACCTCCGCCAGGTCGACGAACTCGGCGCCGTGCGCTGAAGCGCGCTCGTGCAGCATCGCGCTCAGCTTGTCCACACTGGACTGGATGTAGTCGGCGTCCCTCGCCCACACCGGCTGGATCGGGTAGCAGCCGCCGGGCCGCAGGTAGGTGCCGTAGCCGACGACCACGATCTCGGCGTGCGGGGCCCGCGCCTCGATCTGCTCCAGCATCCCGTCGACCTCCGGGGCCAGCGCGTCGATCCGCTCCGCCAGCTCGTCGCGCCCGCCCGCGGTGAAGCGGTCCTTGCAGGACCTGCCCGCGGGTTCCGGCAGCAGGTTCAGGCAGGACACGGCGGCCTGCACCAGCTCCACGTCGTTGCCGCCGATGGTGACGGTGACCAGGCCGGTGCTGCGCTTGAGCGCGTCGTACTGCGGCGGCACCACGCCGTACTGCTTGGTGGAGAAGTCGCTGATCTTCGCGGCGGAGCAGGTCACGTCGGTCAGCTTCGCGCCGATCAGCTCCGCGGCGACCCGCGGGTAGTTCTTCTCGGAGCGGAAGCAGTTGAGGTCGGGATCCTGGTCGGGGATGAGCGGACCGGCCGCGGCGGAATCGCCCATCGCGACGTACTCGACGTCGTCGGTGACCGCGTGCGCTGTCGGGGCGAGGACGACTGCGGCGGCGGCCATGGCGACGCCGAGCTGGGTGAGACGAGGGAACCGGACCACGCGAACCTCCGTGCCGTGGCGAGGACTGGGCAGACCTGATCTAGCACGGAAGATCCACGATGGCCCGATACTTCACCCGATCATCGAGTGGCACCCTCGAACAGCCGTATCCACCTGCGTCCGAATGGCAGCGGCGCGTAGCGCCACCCCCGGGGTGACGGCTACTGGTCGCGGCGGAGAGCTCTGGTGATACCGGCGGCGACCGTGGTGGCGAGGATCCAGCCCGCCGCGATCAGCACGACGGTGATCCACTCCGAGTTGCCCTCGGCCCGCCACATCACGTCGTGGCCGAGGTTGATGATCGGCACCAGTTGGTCCACTGTGTACAGGAACGGGTTCCAGACCGGGTGGTCCTCCTCGTTGATCGGGTGCAGCTGGTGGAAGCTGAACCAGCTGGTGCCCGCCGCGGTCAGCAGCACCAACCAGATCAGCGCGCGCAGCGGCCGGAAGCCGTAGCTCACCGTGATCAGCTGCAACGTGCTCCACAACCGCACCGGCAGGCGGAACACCGGCCGAGTCGCCGCCGCGATCGCCTGGTAGCGGCGCTTCTGCTTCTCGATCAGGACCGTGACCGCGTGCTCCTCGTTGCCGTTGCCGCGGAACACCTTCGCCAGCTGGTCGTAGGGCCCCGGCTGGTACCGGCCGCCGGAGTTGGCGCGCAGCCAGCCGAGCCGCTCGACCACGGTCGCGCGGTCGGTCGGCTCGATGGTCTCGGTGAAGTTGTCGTAGGTGAAGTCCTCGACGTCCACGCCACCGGACGCCGCCCACAGCGCCGCGTTGTCCGCCAGCAGCTCGCACTGCGCCTGCCGCAGCATGATCCGGCCCTGCGGCGCGGTTTCCGGCAGCAGCGTGAACTCCTGCACGACCAGGCCGAAGGCGTTGATCGCGTTGCGGCTGGAACCGTCGCCGAGCCGGCAGCCGTAGAAGTTCGCCTGCCGCCCGATCTGCGCGCGCCGCAGCTGCACCTCGCCCTCGGCCAGGAACGGCCGACCGCCCGACGCGCACACCAGGTCGCGCGCGATCTGCGCGGCGCGCAGGTCCACCGACGGCTTGTAGGCCAGCTTGTGCCGGTGCCAGGCGGGTTTGGTCAGCTGCGCCGAACGCAGGTCGACGTTGGCGCCGATCCGGGCGCCCTGCAGTTGGAGGGAACCCGCGATCTCGGTGTCCCGGCAGTCCAGGTTGCTGCCCACCTTGATCCGGCTGGCCTGCACCACGTCGGTGCGCGGCCCGCGCAGCCGCGCCCGGTTCAGCTGGAAGCTGCCGTAGACCTGCACGTCGACCATCCGCACCTGGCCGTGCAGGTCGGCGCGCGAGGCGTCCACGTTGCCGAGGATCTCGGTGCCGTCGATGTGCAGCGCGCGCAGCGGCTGCTCCACCGCGGCCTTCGCCGACCGCGACCAGCCCAGGTCGATGCTCGCCCCGGCCATCCGCAGGTCGCCGCCGATCCGCGCGCTGACCATCCGGATCGTCCCGCCGCTGCGGAAGTTCTGGTCTATCTGCACGTCACCGCGGATGTCGCCGCGGTCGAAGATCAGCGTGCTGGTCGGGTCGTCGTGCTTGGACTCGCCGCGGCGCGGCGGCATCATGCCGGGCTCCAGCACCGCGTCGCGCAGCCGGACGTCGCCGGCGATGTGCGCGCTGGGCATGAACATCACCCCGGCCACGCTCAGCGGCCGCCCGCTCGTCGGGTCGACGTCGCAGCGCAGGCTGCCGCCGATCTGGATCCCGTTGGCGTTCAACGCGGTTCGCCCGCGGTTGCGCAGCGTGCCGCCGGAGAGGGTGAGGTTGCCGCCGACCTTCGCGCCGGGGATGCGGATCTCGCCGCGGACCTGCACCCGCAGCCCGATCAGCGCGCCGGACACCGACAGCCGGTCGCCGTAGATGGCGCGTCCGCCGGGGTTGCGCAGCTCGCTGTCGTTGAACAGCAGGGAACCGCCCAGCTGCGCGTCGGCGAGGTCGATGCCGCCGGTGCTGGTGCAGTTGCGCAGCACCGTGTCGTTGCTGGTGCTGAGGTTCCGGGCGTTGAGGCCGGGCAGGCTGCAGTGCCACAGGACGAGCCCGGCGATCTTGGCCTGCCGCAGGTCGGGGACGAGCTCGAACCGGCAGCGGACGAACTCCAGCAGGTAGGGCAGGTCGGTGGCGCGCAGGTCGAGGCGGCCGGTGATCACCGCGTTCTCGATGGCGATGACCGGCTGCTGACCGGTGCGGCGGGAGAACGGCCGCCAGCCGGGCTCGTCCAGCGACTCCACCAGGCGGCGGCTGAGGTACTCGCCGCGGATGACCTGCTCCGGGTCGTGGTTGACGGCGTGCACGTCCAGCGGCGCGCCGGTGTCGGGGGCCCCGCGGTCGCTCCTGCTCTGCCGCAGGAGTTCCTCGAACCGCTGCTCGGCAGCGGTCAACGGACCGTTGCTCTCCCACGGCTTGACGACCGCCACCAGTTCCCCCGAACGTGTCCAATTCCGTCGTTCCACACGAAAGGTAGTCGATCAACGACCCCACCAACTCCGACGTGTGATCTCGCCAGAAGGTTGCGAACGGACCAGCGGTGCAACCGAACGGCCCAACGCGAAGTTCCACGTGAAACCCCCGCGACGCCCCGCGTTCCCCCGAAAGCACCAACCCCCGGCGCGTCGGACACCGACGCACCGGGGGCTGTGGACAACTACCCGCTCCTGTGGACAACTTCCGCAAATTCAATGGAAATCAGACGTCCGATTTCCATTGAAATTGCGCACGGTCACTCGACCGGGGCCTCGGAATGGGTGTGGGTGGGGTCGAGGACGCGGGCCAGGAAGGTCCGGGTCCGCTCTTCCTTCGGGTTGCCGATGACGTCGGCCGGGTCGCCCTGCTCGACGATGCCGCCGCCGTCCATGAACAGGACGCGGTCGGCGACCTCGCGGGCGAACTGCATCTCGTGGGTCACCACGAGCATCGTCATGCCCTCGTCGGCGAGCTGGCGCATCACGCCGAGCACGTCGCCGACCAGCTCCGGGTCCAGCGCCGAGGTCGGCTCGTCGAACAGCATCACCTTCGGGTTCATCGACAGCGCCCGCGCGATGGCGACCCGCTGCTGCTGACCACCGGAGAGCTGCGCCGGCATCGAGTCGGCCTTCTCCGCCAGCCCGACCCGGTCCAGGTTCTCCCGCGCGGTCTTCTCCGCGGTCTTCTTGTCCCGGCCCAGCACCTTGCGCTGCGCCACGGTCAGGTTCTCCAGCACCGACAGGTGCGCGAACAGGTTGAACTGCTGGAACACCATGCCGATGTGCCGCCGCGCGCCGTCCAGATCGGTGTCCGGATCGGTGAGCTCGGTGCCCTGCACCACGACCTTGCCCGCGCTCGGCTCCTCGAGCAGGTTCACGCAGCGCAGCAGGGTGGACTTGCCGGACCCGGACGGCCCGATCACGCACACCACCTCGCCGCGCTCGACCTGCAGGTCGATGCCGCGCAGCACCTCAAGCGAACCGAAGGACTTGCCCAACCCGGAGATCTCGATGATCACGTCGCTCATGCCCCGGCACCTCCGTGGCCGCTCTTGGTCCGCACACCGCTGCCGTACTTGCGCTCCAGCAAGTTCGAAACCCGGGACAGCGGGATGGTGATGATCAGGTAGCACAGGCCGGCGATCAGGATCGGCGTCAGCGACTGGTACTGGTTCAGCGCACCGCGACCGAACTTCGCGAGCTCGTACTGGTCGGCTGACAGGCCCAGCAGGTAGATCAGCGAGGAGTCCTTGGTCAGCAGGATCAGCTCGTTGGTCAGCGGCGGCAGGATGATCCGGAACGCCTGCGGCATCACCACGGTGATCATGGTGCGCGCCGGGGACATGCCCAGCGAGCGCGCGGCTTCCACCTGGCCGCGCGGCACGGCCTGGATGCCGGCGCGGATCGTCTCGGCCATGTAGGCCGCGCCGACCAGACCGAGGCTGAGCATCACCGTGGAGTAGATGTCGAATCGCAGCTGGAAGGCGATCGGCACGCCGAAGCCCAGCGCGATGAACACCAGGAGCGCAGGCAGACCGCGGAAGAGTTCGATGTAGCCGGTGGCGATCCACCGGTACGGCCCCACCGACGACATCTTCATCAGCGCCAGCACGATGCCCAGCGCCAAGCCGAAGGCGAAGCCCAGGGCGGTGTAGATGATGGTGTTCACCAGCGCCGTGGTGATCACGTCGGGGAACTGCGCCTTGGCGACCTCGACGTTGAAGAACGCCCGGCCGATCTGCCCCCAGTCGGCGACCACTGCCAGCACCGCGAGCGCGGCGACCAGCACGCCGTACTGGATCCCGCGGCTCAGCCTCGCTCGCTGTCGTCGGCCCATCCTGCTCGTGGGCCGCTCGGTCTCGGTTGTCATCGAATGCTCCTGTGTCTCACCGGGATCCAGCCTCGACGAGCGGCTGTTCCAGGGGGAGGGTGACCAATCGCAGCCCGGCGGAGGCCATGTGCGCATCAGCCGCCGCGGGACCGG